>NZ_CP037951.1:3690000-3990000 GCF_004358445.1 Parashewanella tropica | reverse complement strand
ATGGGTCAGCGACTTACATTTAGTAGCGAGGTTAAGCGAATAGCGGAGCCGTAGGGAAACCGAGTGTTAACTGCGCGAATAGTTGCTAGGTGTAGACCCGAAACCCGGTGATCTAGCCATGGGCAGGTTGAAGGTTGAGTAACATCAACTGGAGGACCGAACACACGTATGTTGAAAAATGCGGTGATGACTTGTGGCTGGGGGTGAAAGGCCAATCAAACCGGGAGATATCTGGTTCTCCTCGAAAGCTATTTAGGTAGCGCCTCGGACGAACACCTTTGGGGGTAGAGCACTGTTAAGGCTAGGGGGTCATCCCGACTTACCAACCCTTTGCAAACTCCGAATACCAAAGAGTGCTATCCGGGAGACACACGGCGGGTGCTAACGTCCGTCGTGGAAAGGGAAACAACCCAGACCGCCAGCTAAGGTCCCAAAGTGTATGTTAAGTGGGAAACGATGTGGGAAGGCTTAGACAGCTAGGAGGTTGGCTTAGAAGCAGCCACCCTTTAAAGAAAGCGTAATAGCTCACTAGTCGAGTCGGCCTGCGCGGAAGATGTAACGGGGCTAAACATACCACCGAAGCTGCGGGTTCAAGATTTATCTTGAGCGGTAGAGGAGCGTTCTGTAAGTGGAAGAAGCTGAAGGGGTAACCCACAGTGGACATATCAGAAGTGCGAATGCTGACATGAGTAACGATAAAGGGAGTGAAAAACTCCCTCGCCGAAAGACCAAGGGTTCCTGTCCAATGTTAATCAGGGCAGGGTGAGTCGACCCCTAAGGCGAGGCCGAAAGGCGTAGTCGATGGGAAACCGGTTAATATTCCGGTACTTCTTTTTACTGCGATGGAGGGACGGAGAAGGCTAGGCTATCCGGGCGTTGGTTGTCCCGGTTTAAGGCTGTAGGTTGGTGAATTAGGCAAATCCGGTTCGCTATAACTGAGAGCTGATGACGAGTGTCTACGGACATGAAGTAGTCGATGCCCTGCTTCCAGGAAAATCTTCTAAGCTTCAGGTAAAAAGGAATCGTACCCCAAACCGACACAGGTGGTTGGGTAGAGAATACCAAGGCGCTTGAGAGAACTCGGCTGAAGGAACTAGGCAAAATGGTACCGTAACTTCGGGAGAAGGTACGCTGCTGACGGTGATGGGACTTGCTCCCTAAGCTGTTGGCAGTCGCAGATACCAGGTGGCTGCAACTGTTTATCAAAAACACAGCACTGTGCAAAATCGCAAGATGACGTATACGGTGTGACGCCTGCCCGGTGCCGGAAGGTTAATTGATTGGGTTAGACTTAGGTCGAAGCTCATGATCGAAGCCCCGGTAAACGGCGGCCGTAACTATAACGGTCCTAAGGTAGCGAAATTCCTTGTCGGGTAAGTTCCGACCTGCACGAATGGCGTAATGATGGCCACGCTGTCTCCAGCCGAGACTCAGTGAAGTTGAAATTGCGGTGAAGATGCCGTATACCCGCGGCTAGACGGAAAGACCCCGTGAACCTTTACTATAGCTTGGCACTGAACATTGACCCTACATGTGTAGGATAGGTGGGAGGCTTTGAAGTGTTGTCGCCAGATAGCATGGAGCCATCCTTGAAATACCACCCTTGTAGTGTTGATGTTCTAACTCTGGCCCCTAATCGGGGTTGAGGACAGTGCCTGGTGGGTAGTTTGACTGGGGCGGTCTCCTCCCAAAGAGTAACGGAGGAGCACGAAGGTTAGCTAAACACGGTCGGACATCGTGTGGTTAGTGCAATGGCATAAGCTAGCTTAACTGCGAGACAGACACGTCGAGCAGGTACGAAAGTAGGTCATAGTGATCCGGTGGTTCTGAATGGAAGGGCCATCGCTCAACGGATAAAAGGTACTCCGGGGATAACAGGCTGATACCGCCCAAGAGTTCATATCGACGGCGGTGTTTGGCACCTCGATGTCGGCTCATCACATCCTGGGGCTGAAGTCGGTCCCAAGGGTATGGCTGTTCGCCATTTAAAGTGGTACGCGAGCTGGGTTCAGAACGTCGTGAGACAGTTCGGTCCCTATCTGCCGTGGGCGTTGGATGATTGAAGGGAGCTGCTCCTAGTACGAGAGGACCGGAGTGGACGAACCGCTGGTGTTCGGGTTGTATTGCCAAATGCATTGCCCGGTAGCTACGTTCGGAATCGATAACCGCTGAAAGCATCTAAGCGGGAAGCGAGCCCTGAGATGAGTCATCCCTAGACCTTAGAGGTCTCTAAAGAGCCGTCCGAGACCAGGACGTTGATAGGCAGGGTGTGTAAGCGTTGTGAGGCGTTGAGCTAACCTGTACTAATGACTCGTGAGGCTTAACCATACAACCCTAATGGGTTTTACTGAACTAAAAGTTCAGAGTAATTTGCTAAACCTTAGAAAGAATACAAAGCGCTTAATGAAGCGAGAACGTTGAGAAACACAAACAGCTTTCCGAATGTTAAATAACAGAATTTGTCTGGTGACAATAGAGCTGTGGTCCCACCTGAATCCATCCCGAACTCAGAAGTGAAACGCAGCCTCGCCGATGGTAGTGTGGGGTTTCCCCATGTGAGAGTAGGTCATTGCCAGACGCCAATTTTGAATACACTGCCAATGCGGTGATTCATAAAGAGTTGGAGCGGTAGTTCAGTTGGTTAGAATACCGGCCTGTCACGCCGGGGGTCGCGGGTTCGAGTCCCGTCCGCTCCGCCAACACAATGAAGCCTCGTCAGAAATGACGGGGCTTTTTTGTTTTTATACCATCCGTAACAATTAACTGTGCCCTAGATAAAGCCTTAGCTTTGCAACTACATCGTTGCAATTCCTCACCATAGCTAAGGCTATGATTCGTCATTGCGCCTTGTATTTCCTTCGCTAATGCTTCCCTATAACACAGTAAATTGATGTGAACGGTATAGGAAAGCTCAAATCAAACAGCCTAGCCAATTATTTCCAAGGAACACAATAGTTGCCATTACACTTTAAGCCCTGCATATGTTTGGATACATCCGAATAAATAATTTTCTGGCTTTGCAGATTAGTGACCGTAATTACCATTGAGTCTTTTGGAGTGGAATCATAAAAACCATAACTACTGTTTGGTGGAACTTTTACACCGTCTTCTCTTCCTTCTACGTGTGCAGCAAGTTTCACATTTTTATCAAAGTTAAATAATGGCATGCAGGCTTTTACCAATTTGTTCTGCTTCATTTCTATTTGGCAAAACTCTTTACCAGAATGAATTTGATTAAAATTAGAGTCACCATTGTGTGTTAACAGTGTCGCGGCTTGAGATGAAAAAATAGGACTGATAAAGGCGATTATCAACAATGCTTTTGTTTTCATTTATTCAATTCTCAGTGGTTTATAGATTCGGCTAACGTATTACTTCTAAGCGTTTTTACAAAGATTGTTATTTTCTAAACTATTCAGTTTTGTTTCTTTAGATACGAACGTTATTTTTTGTTTGGTATAACGCTAGCCATTGTGATAATTTCACGCCCTATTTTTATCAGGGCATGAAACTAGAGTTGCAGCATGAACAAATCAGAACTCGTAAAAGCTATGGCTGAACAGTCTCAGTCTTCTCAGAAAGTCTCGAAATTAGCTTTGGATGCCATTCTTTACCAATTAACCAAAGCGTTATCAGAAGGTGAAAAAGTGTATTTACCTCAGTTTGGTACTTTTGAGCTTCGTTATTGTTTACCGAAGCAAGGAAGAAATCCTAAGACGGGGGAAGTGATAGACATTGAGGGATACAATCAGCCGAGTTTAAAGTTCTCGGCTAATATGAAAAATCAAATCAACTCTGCTGAATAATCTTTTCTAGAATCGGTTGGTTGGCATCTGGAAACTGATAATCTATTAAATCACATTTGCTAACCCACTTTATCTCTTGTCCCTCTTGTCCCTTTGCTTCACCCTTGAACTCCGATACTTGGTGTATGTCTAGGAATACTTGCTTATCAGGGTAATCAAAACTGAGCTCCATGAAGGGAGTCGTGTTTTCTACATCAAGATCAACTTCTTCTTTAAGTTCTCTGATCAACGCTTCAGAGGTAGTTTCACCTTTTTCGACTTTACCACCAGGGAATTCCCACTTACCGCCTTGATGTAGATGCTTATGACGTTTAGCAATGAGGATTTGATTTTGTGAGTTAATGATAACACCCACGGCAACATGAATGCGTTTCATTAATCCTCCTTAAAGAAATTAGGTTCATCGTAACCAATTTCATCAAGAAGCTGGATATCTAAGTCAGGCTCAACAGGAATGGCGTGTTTTTCTGCTGCCCAGTCGCCGAGGTCGAGCATTTTACAGCGTTCGCTACAGAAAGGTTTGAATTGTTGTTGGGCACTCCATTCAACTTCTGTTTGGCAGGTAGGACATTGAACCTTTAACGGCATATTGAGCTCTTTCGCTATTAAATAAGGGCGATAGTAACCTAGAGAGAATGATCAGTTAAAGACTTTTTAAGCTTTAACGACAAGTGGCGAGTTCAAAGCTGACATTGCCATCAAAATGTTTTTGCAATCTGAAATCCATAAAGTGGATTGCAAAACGATTACGGTTACCGCTGATGGTTGGGTAGCTGCTAGGATTAGCCCCTAAACGAACTCTTACTAAGGATAAATTGTCGCCATTGCCTTGGTAAAATCCACTTTCGGCTGTGTGAGGCTCAAATTCGGTAGAGTTGCGGGTGAGTTCTAATAAAAGCTTAACGCCGTCAAGTAAAGGTAGGAAGTGAGCAATCCAAGCTTGATATTGTTGCTTCCTTTCTTTCCAAGGTTTAGATAGCCAAAAATGCAGTTGTGGTAAGTCGAAATTACAGCTCGCTCCCGGCATGCTGAATCTTTGTCTAATGGCTATCAGGAAGCGGTCGTGCTTCAAAGGCTCACATAATCTGAATAACTGCGAAATGTCGTGACGTTTTTCAGTGACTTGTTCAATAAGAGTGGAAATGTTTGTATTGTCGGCATCAGGTAAAGTTTGCCACTTTTGCAGTTGATTGAGGTGTCTATCGAGCTCTTTGATCACGTCGTTGCGATAATCACATCGTTCGCACAATTCCCAGAGAGAAAATAAAGGATAAAAACAAGCGTGTTGATGGTCGTGTTTAAGATTGAACTCAAGTTGCTCAGCTAAATACTCTAAGCGTAAGAAAGAGCGAATTTTTTCATTAAGTGGCTGTTCATATATGAGTTCATTCATAAGTCTGTATTAGCTTTTATCAGATAAAGTTAAGTATTTTCTGTGCAGAGCTATAACTGCTTGCTCTAGGTCGTCTTTCTCTCCCTGATTACTTATGACATCATCGGCTTTCGATAACCTGTCATCCCGTGACATTTGGCTGTTTATTATATTTTTAACTATTTCGGTATTGCTATGGTCTCTAGATGTTGTGCGCTTAATTTGTTGTTCTTCTGTAATATCAACCACTAAAGTGCGATTTACTAAACTATCCAAACCATTCTCAAATAGCAAGGGGACAACCAATAAAGTATATACACTAGAGGATTTTTTGACCAGATCTAACATACGCTGCCGGATCTTAGGATGCAGGCACTGGTTGAGCCACAGTCGCTGATCTGGATTGTTAAATATCTTTTCTCTTAATGCAGTGCGATTAAGCTCGCCATTGTCGAGTAGTACTTCTACACTGAAATGCTCGACAATTTCGGCTAAGCCTTCACTGCCTACGGCGACGACTTCTCTGGCAATGATATCGGCATCAATAATGTCGATACCTTGTGCGGCAAACAAATCCGCCACTGTCGATTTACCACTGCCGATACCGCCTGTCAGTCCTATTATGAACTGACTCATAGTGCGTTCACCAAATACCAATCCACAATTTTTTGTCCCCAAATTAAAGCAATCCATCCCGCTAAGGCAATGTAAGGGCCGAAAGGAATGGGGTTGTTAGCATGCAACTTTTTAGTGATGATCATGCTGATCCCAACAATGGCACCGACTGCAGAAGAAAGCAAAATTACCAAAGGTAACATTTGCCAGCCAAGCCAAGCGCCAAAAACGGCCATTAACTTAAAATCACCATAACCCATGCCTTCTTTACCTGTCAGAAGCTTAAACAGCCAAAATACTGACCATAGACTTAGATAACCAGCAGCAGCGCCAATTAACGCACTGTTTAAATCAATAAATACGTCATTCAGGTTTAATAAGAGTCCTAACCACAATAGAGGTAAAGTGATTTGATCAGGCAGTAGCATTTCATCTAGATCAATACCCGTTAATGCCACTAATCCTAAGGTAAGAATGGTAGCCATGACAAAATGTAGGCTAGGTCCAAAGTGCCATGCCAATGCTGTCACTAAGCTAGCAGTGACGAACTCTATGATGGGGTAACGAGCAGAGATAGACGTCTGACAACTGGCACATTTGCCTTTCAGTAATAACCAACCAATGATGGGCAGATTATGCCAAGGCTTTATTTTTCCATTGCATTTGGGGCATGCTGACGTGGGAACGATAAGGTTGTAGGTATCAGGATAGTTATCAATGGGCTTGTTGAGCGCCTTTTCACCCACCTGCTTTACAATATCAGGCTGATATTCATTGAGGTATTGATTACATTCTTGCTGCCATTCACGCTTCATTATCACGGGTAGTCGGTGGATCACCACATTTAAAAAGCTGCCTATGAGTGCTGCGAAAATAAAAGCCAGCCCGATAAATAAGGCTGGCTGTTGAGTGAATATTGTTATTAGTTCTTTCATTATTATTTAAATCCTGTAAGGAATACATTGCCCCTAAGTGACTGCTATTCAATTTCCTTAATTAAGTCACTGGATGCCTGCCTGTGCAGGCATGAAGGACTCTTTAACCTACTACTTGACCCATCTGGAAGATAGGTAAGTACATAGCCACAATTAAGGCGCCAACAATACCACCGATAACAACCATAAGGATAGGTTCAATCAAACTTGAAAGACCATCCACCGCATCGTCGACTTGCATTTCGTAGATATTAGCCAGTTTGTTTAGCATATCATCTAGCGCGCCAGATTCTTCACCAATCATCACCATTTGCACCAGCATATCAGGGAATAATTTTGTGGTTCGTAAGGCCATGTTCATTTGCATCCCTGTCATCACCTCTTGTCGCACTTGCAGTAACGCTTTGCGATAAACGGCATTGCCAGAGGCGCCAGCAGCGGATTCTAAACCTTCAATTAATGGCACGCCTGCCGCAAAGGTTGTCGCTAAAGTACGAGCAAAACGTGCCATAGCACCTTTATGTAAAATCTCGCCAATTAGCGGTATTCTTAGCAGAGCGGCATCGACTTGATCTCGAAAGTGTTGAGATTTCCTGTGAGTATTTACAAACCCGACAATCCCAACAATAATACCAATAACAAACACCCACCACCATTCTTGCAGCCAACGGGAGATGCCTAATACCATTTGGGTAAACGCAGGAAGTTCAGCACCGAACCCTCGGAAAATCTCTTCAAATTGTGGAACCACAAACAGCAGTAGACCTATGGTTACCGCAATGGCGACAAGGATCACCGCAATCGGGTAAAACATGGCCTTTTTAATTTTTGATTTTAAGGCTTCCGATTTTTCACGGTAGGTGGCAATGCGATCAAATACGGTATCGAGCGCACCTGAGTGTTCACCGGCAGCCACTAAGTCTACGTAGAGTTCGTCAAAATAACGAGTATGTGGGCGTAGGGCATCTGATAGAGGTACACCTGATTGGAGTTCATTTAAAATGGTGCCAAGTAAGGTACGCATTTTAGGTTTTTCATGGCCTTTGGCCAGCATTTCGATGGTGGTAACAAGGGGAACACCTGCCGACAGCATAGTGGCAATTTGGCGGGTGATCATGGCGATATCCATAGGTTTTATGGGCTTATCACCGCTGAATATGGATTTCGACTTTTTGCGAACGCCTTTTACCATCACCCCTTGAGTACGGAGCATCACCCGCACATCGGCAACACTGCTGGCTTGGATTTCACCTTGGGTTTTCTTACCGTCGCGATTGGTGCCTTTCCATTCAAAGGTAAACATCTTAGGCTCGGATTTGGATTTCGCCCGTTTCTTTTTTGCTCGCTTTGAAGCAACCGATGCTGTTGCCATAGTTATTGCCTCTCATATCGTCGCTCCTGCGTAGGCAGGAGCCTAGTGTCTTTTGTTTTACAGAGCTATGCATTTAAGTCACTGGATGCCTGCCTTCGCAGGCATGACGGTATAAACAATATTGAACTACAAGATTCCAGTGTACAAATCATTCCAATAAGGATTCTTTGATTCAATGAGGCTAATTTTCCAATCTCTTTTCCATTTTTTCATCTGCTTTTCTCTAGCTATTGCAGAATCCATATTTTCGTGAACTTCGTAATATACAAGGTTATGTACAGAGTATTGGTTTGAAAAGCCCTGAGTTATATCATTTTTGTGTTCCCAAATTCGCTTAATTAGATTACTGGTGACACCAATATAAAGTGTTCCATTTCTATCTGATGCCAGTATATAAACACACGGCAATTTCATTTTTCCAATCCTTGGATATAAAATCTTTAAAGTCACTAGATGACCGACATACACTTCTGTCGTTACTTAGTTTCCTGCCTTCGCAGGCATGACGTTTAGTTTTAAAAACTCGTTACTCGATTGATTTCGTTAATGCTGCTGATCCCTTGTACGACTTTACTTAAGCCTGATTGACGTAGAGTATCCATGCCTTCTTTTTTGGCGATTTCTAGAAGCTCAAGCGAATTTCCACCTTCCATAATGCATTTTGCCAGTTCTCCTGACATTTTCATCACTTCGTAAATACCGACTCGGCCTTTAAAGCCTGCGGTACATTTTTCGCAGCCGACGGGTTTGAAGACGGTAAATTTGCTGTCGATGTCTTTTTGACTGAACCCTAGGCGCTCTAATTCTGCAACGGGTACGTCTTCGGGGGCTTTGCATTTCTCACATAAGCGTCTGGCAAGACGCTGGGCGATGATTAAGGTAACCGAGCTGGCAATGTTATAGCCAGCAACGCCCATATTGGATAAACGGGTTAGAGTTTCAGCCGCTGAGTTGGTATGTAAGGTCGATAATACCAAGTGACCTGTTTGTGCCGCTTTAATGGCGATTTCAGCAGTTTCTAAATCACGGATCTCACCCACCATAACAATATCGGGATCTTGACGTAAGAAAGAGCGAAGTGCTGAAGCAAAAGTTAAGCCTGCTTTGGTATTAATATGAACTTGATTAACGCCTTCAAGGTTAATTTCCACAGGATCTTCGGCGGTGGAAATATTGCGCTCTTCGGTGTTAAGAATATTAAGACCCGTATACAAAGAAACGGTTTTACCTGAGCCTGTTGGGCCTGTCACCAAAATCATGCCTTGGGGCTGCGCTAAGGCATCGGTATACATTTTTTGCTGAGTTGGCTCATAGCCGAGTTTTTCGATACCCAGTTGCGCCGATTCTGAGTCCAAAATACGCATTACGATTTTTTCGCCCCAAATGGTGGGCAGGGTACTGACACGAAAGTCAGTAGACTTCTTACGGCTGACGCGTAATTTTATTCGACCATCTTGCGGCACACGACGCTCGGCAATGTCCAGTTTTGACATCACTTTTAAACGGGCGGCAATGCGGCTGGCGAGGGAAATCGGAGGCTCTGAAATTTGTTGGAGTACACCATCAATACGAAAACGAATACGGTAACGCTTTTCGTAAGGTTCAAAGTGTAAATCCGATGCGCCTTTTCTAATGGCATCGGTCAAAATTTTATTAATGTAGATAACAATTGGGGCATCATCTTTGCCGTCGTTATCATCATCGTCTTTACGTTCGGTTTCCGCGACTTCCACACCAGCAAGGGCTTCTTCATCCATATCGGATAAATCTAGGCTGGTTAAGTCATCCTCAAGCACTCTTTCTAAAACGTCACTGAGTTTATCGTCTTCCACCAATACCGCTTCGGTGTGCATGCCAAGGTTAAACTGAAAGTCCTCAAGAGCGCGGAAGTTGGTTGGGTCGGACGTCGCAATATAAAGACGGTTTTTCTTTTCAAACAGCGGCAAACATCGGTGTTGTTCAATCAGCTTTAAATTTAAAAAAGTTTCGGGAATACTGCTGATATCAAACTCAGCCAAGTCCATTTTAGGGGTATGGTATTCCTGATGCCCTAGCTCAACAATCTCTTTGGCGGTGAGCACTCCATCGTGAATTAAGGCTTGAATAAAGGTGAGTTTGTTTTTGTTAGCAAGCTTAATCAGCTGTTCGAGCTTTTTGTTATCAATCAGCTGTTGGCGTATCAGTAAGGTAGAAAAGGCAATATGAAGACCGGATTGAGGCATAGTAAACGCGGTCCTTTAAAAAAAAGTTGTAGTTATTATTATGGAGAAAATGGGCATTAAGTAAATCAGTCCTTTGATTGGTTTTTCTGTGAGTGTAGAAGAAAAGGCAGCAGAGCTGCCTTCAATAAACTATTTAGTAGGAGCTGCTGGAGCTTCGATTCCCGCACCTGCATAGCATTGAGATAATTCGCCATTACCTTCAGCTGTTACAGTATAAGAAATTGCACCAGCATTACTGAAATCGGCAACTAACTTACAATTATCGCCAGTATAAGTTAGCTTTTGTGCAGTATTTTGTTTTACATCAGCTGGAGCAAGTACAAGTTGGCTTACGTTTGCTACTTCAGTTTTAATCTCATCACAGCTGATACCAGTTTGAATACAAGTAGCTATTTTTTGAGAATAAGCACTGATAGATTTCATTGAAGCACTACCTTCAGCTTGCGTTACATAATCACGGTACTGTGGCAACGCCACTGCTGCCAAAATACCAATAATCGCCACTACGATCATTAATTCGATTAGGGTAAAACCCTTAGTACCTTTCATGGACTTCATACCTTTCATGGTTACTCTCCGTTTTGTCAATTTTGAGGTCCTAGGTGTCAGGTCCTAGATTCTAGAAAAGCAAAGTGCTGCTGTTCTCGAACCTGAAACCTAGGGCCTAGTGCCTGTCATTCATATTAGAGTTTAGAGCCTTAGCTCACTCTAAAGATTAATTTTTCACATTCTTGTTAATGTAATAGCTGCCGCTCGCATTCCAAATTGCGTTGTTCTTCCTTATTTGTAGCTAGGGCTTAGCGGTCAACCGTGAGTATACATAAACTTTTATGTTTCATCTATGTTACACCTATATTGCAAGATGTGGCGAGCTAAGTTAGCTGAGTAAAAAGTATTATAAATTCGGTTAAATTGAAACATTAATTTTTGAAAATTGTATGAAATTTGCCTGTTTGACGCTGTTTTTGATCAATGTACTGTTTTTAAAGATGAATTTATGCTGCGTTTTTTTGGCTTTTGTCGCAATCGCAACAAAAGATTGACGATTTAATGTTCGTGTCTGCATTTTTGACGTTGGTATAATGTTGTTATGCTTCCGAGAACTGAGTGCTCCCCAAAAAGTTCTTTTGACTGAATTTGCAGGAGAGATGGTAAGCAATAAGCTGAATGTCCGAGGCATGGATGCCGAGGTCAAGCGCCCATGGATGGGCTTGCAGCGTTTCAGCGTTTGCTTATCCTCGCTTTCCATCAAAAAATGGGGATTCGTCGGTGTCTTCACAGGTATTATGTTTTTTATCGAGTTTATATCCCACATTCGGATTAAGGAAGTTTCATCCGCGCATAGGGCTTTGCTTCATCTCTGCCATTTACACTTATAAACAGAATATTGTGTTTTTAGGCAAGAGAGGGAAGCATGGCTGAAGCTAAAGTTGCGATAGGAAGTGACGTTGTCTCTGTTTATGAGCAACTGGCTAAGCAAGTCACTGATCCAAAGGGGTTAGTTCGCATTGAATATAAAGGTGGATTTTTAGTTACCGTTAATCGAAAGTCGTTTTTGGTGTCACTGCACAAACGCTTCTTTGGCCCTCCTAGTGGTGATTTGAAAGTGCCGAAGTTCTGTCGTTTGGACTATACCGCTGAGCGTTGGACTGGAAACATCATGTCTGAACTCGATCCATACGATGATGTGGAGTGCCATGATATTGCAGGCTTTTTTAATCGACTCAATAAATATGCAGTCTGTGCTCAAAATGAAGATACTCAAGGCATTAAGGCGTATCTACAAATTGGCATACCTGTTGACTTTTCTGTACCGTTAATGCGTTCACCTTTTGAAATGGCGTTAACCCACAAGCCCAAAAAAGCTGAGGCTCTGGTCGCTGGTATGATTAAAGCCAATTTAACGCCAACACCTCGACATTTACATCATGCAATAAAAAGGAATCAAACGGGGGTGATCGATCAGTTAATTGTTGCTGGGGTTCTGCTTGATGAACCTTATCAAAACCAATTACCGTTATTATTCACTATCAAACAAGCAGAAAAGGTGGGTGTAGATCGTTTTCAAATAGAACAAACCGCATTGCACTTGATCGATAGAGGAGCTAGCACCAATTTTATAATAAGAAATGAAAAAAATACGTTATTACATTTAGCGATTACATACAGGATGTTTGAATTGGCGGCTAAGGCGCTTGAGACTTACCCTGACCATGTAAATGCCCAAAATAATGTTGGTGATACACCGCTGCATCTTGCTTTGTCAGACAGTAAGGTGAATTTAGCGTTTGTTCAACAACTGCTTGCACAGAGCGCTGATGTTAATCTACCTAATTTAAAGGGTGAGTTACCTATCGTGATAGCGGCCAAAAAAGGTCGTGCCGATATCGTTGAAGCTCTGCTTAATGCCAATGCAAAAGTGTTTGTTAATGATCAAACTGCAAAAGGTAAATCTGTTAAAGTTTATCAAACGTTACAAAGCATGTTTCCTAAGCGTAACTATAAAGGTTTGAATACTCTAATTGAGAAAAGACATCAAGAAGAGTTGAAGCAGGATCTACACGAGTTTCAAGAAATTGATGATTTCGATGATTTAGATTCAGGTTTTAAGTTACCATCTAGAAAAGAGGCTGAGGCGTTGATTAAACAGGTGAATGGTAAAAAAAGCTCAACGTCTAAACCGACTGCAACGTCGCAACCAGCTCAGCCGTCTCAACAGCCTAAGGCGAGTCAACAGGCTAAGCAGGCTCAGCAAACGAGAGCAGCTCAGCCAGTACCAGTGAAGTCTACTCAATTGACACCATCTCAAATGCAGCAGACAAACGATGAAATGTACGAGTTGTAAAACAACACCCAATAGGCACCTGCTTTCGCAGGTGCGACATGATGCGTTCTTATTTCATCTATAACTGAAGTGTGTTACCAGAAATAAGGGTTATTTCAACCTTAATGACAAATCTAAAGCTTTAACATGCTTGGTTAAGGCGCCAACGGAAATAAAGTCCACGCCCGTTTCGGCAAATTTACCAATGGTTTCTAAAGTCACATCACCTGATACTTCTAATTTTGCACCACGATCTTGTGCTAGATAGCCTTTGTTGATTTGTACGGCATCAAGCATCATGGTGACATCAAAGTTATCCAGCATGATGATATCTGCATTAGCGTCAAGGGCTTGTTTGAGCTCATCAAGCGATTCAACTTCGACTTCTACCGCTTTATCCTGATGATTACCACGCGCGGTTTCTACTGCTTGAGCAATGCCACCACAGGCTAAAATGTGGTTTTCCTTGATAAGAAAAGCATCAAACAACCCAATGCGGTGATTGTGACCACCGCCGCAAGTGACCGCATACTTTTGTGCAAGACGCATACCCGGTAAGGTTTTACGAGTATCAAGCAGTTTAGTGTTGGTTCCTGCCAGTTTATCGACATATAATTTCGTTAAAGTCGCAACGCCCGATAGCGTTTGGATAAAATTCATGGCGGTGCGCTCACCAGTAAGGATAACGTGGGCAGGACCTTCGAATTCACATAATTCTTGGTTGGCGATGACGAGATCACCGTCATCGACGTGCCAATGCAGTACGACTTCGCCACCCAATTGGTTAAAGACTTGTTCAGCCCACGCTTTACCACAAAAGACGCCATCTTCACGAGTGATCAAGTGACCTTTAGCCTGTTTATCTGTTGGGATAAGCGATGCGGTAATATCGGCTTCAAGTAACTGTTGCGCTCGCGAATGCACAGTATCATTTGCGGCTGGCGTTAAGCCAAGATCTTCGTTTAAAGCTGTGGTTACAGAAAGTCGAATGTCATTTTCGAGCATGAGTGGAAATCCTTGCAAAACCAAAGTCGTCAATGGGAATGGCATTGAACCTAAAAGCAGTTGGGCGCAAGGGTATCACATTGACGAGTTTGCATGAAGAAGGTTTAATTCGATAACCATGAAAACAAGTTTGATTGCAGAATAGCCATGAATACTGTGGAGTAGCACGATAATCATTGTTAAATAATGCTATTTTATAAATGAAAATTAACAGCGAGTTTTAGCTTACTCATTGATAATTAGTTAACCGATATATTTAGATCCGTTTTAACTGTATGACAGCAACTCTTGTTCCTATTTATGTTCCTGAACCTGAAAGGTGGGTGAGCCATGAGCTGAATCTGCCTGAACCCGCAAAAAGTAAAATCTATAATGCTGAATTTCAGCTTTATGCTAATTCGTCACTAGATAAGCACTCTGCCATTCGAGATGCCTTTAGTTGGTTGTTTCATAGTCATGATAGGCCGACTCAAGAATATTGGTTACGAGAAGTGAATCAGTCACTGTCCCCACATACTAAATCCATTTTGGCGTACTCAACGACCCAAGGAGATAACAAGGTGTGGTTAGTTCATTTGAGGCCACCAAATGGCGTTCCGTTGGCTGTGCTTGGCAGTGAGCCTTTGCCTATTACTGAGTTTGCGCCGATTGAAAAAAGTGCTCCACAGCCAACAAGAGCAGGCCACAAACGAATGGCGGAATCGAATGTTGATATAGAAGCCAAAGTACGCGCTCGTATGCCAAAAGGTTATTTAGAATCAGCATTAGCATGCCGAAATGCTCGTGCTCAGAAGAAAGCTGTTACTATGCGAGCGCAAGCGGAAAGAGGGCAATATTCGGTTGATTTATGTGATCTCCTTGTAAGTGTCGTCGCTAATGGTGACAACGGGGTAACGTATTGGCATCAGTCACTCTCTGCAAAAAGCGACTTCTATACAAGTAGCCCGCAAGAACAGATGCAGCATATTTCGGAAATACAACAAGCGATATGTGCTGAAATGAAAGAATTAGAGCAGTTAATGAAGACTGGTAAATACAGTAAATATCCGTTATTACAAACTAGAGCGTCAAAATTGACAGAATACCTTGCTGTAGCGGATAAGGTGGCAGGGTTTTATCAAACGAAGCCTCCGTTATCTAAAGATATGGATAACGAAGAGTCAAGCTTGAAACCTCAGCCTGATCAAGGTCCGTTGTGGGGGAAGTTCGAGCAAGTTTCAGATAAGCTCCGACTGTGGTATTTAACCAGAAAAGCTGACGATACTTTGATAAGTACGCCCAGAGGAGGCTTATACCCCGATACACCACCACCTTTGGATGCGAGAGCGGCCAAAGCGCTGGCAGAGTTTACAAGTGCTCAGGCTAATTCACCCAACCAAAAATCGTAAGTAGTGACAATATGGTCACCAGAAAAACAAAGGTGCGTTTAGTAAGGGCCAATAATGCGATAGTTGATTGGATACATACAGGAGCATCTGACTTTTCAGGGAGTACTTCTGCCGTTAATGCGGTTTCAGTCACTATGTCTCTAGCACAAGTAGCAGGGTTACTGGCGCGGGATAACCAAGTACTGAAGGCTGAAGAAAAATGACCGCTAAGCAGGTAACCAAAAGCAAAAATGCGGCTGGGTATCCAGTCTACAATGAAAAATAAGCTGGCTAAGATGGGCAGCTTTCTTTGTTCTTTTCTTGCTTTATCCGCATAAAAGCGAATAGTGCTGTAAAACACAATGCCAATGGGTCCGAGTAATACGAGATAAATAGCGATGGCACCATAATGGCGGTAATTGAGCCATGCGACACTTTGGCCGACTTTTTTACCTAATTCGTTTTCTCCAGTGGCATCCAGTTGTTGATGGCAGTCGAGCTGATCGGCAAAACGAAAACATCCTTGTACGTCACCGTTAATGGCTGCTTGCATAAATTGCTTGAATATATTGCGAAGCTCAGTGTGACTAAAACAAATGGAAGCGGTGATCACCCAAAGTAATAGGCTGAAACTTCCCCAAAATATACCCTGAACTAACCACAGCAATACGGCGGTGACAATGGTCGGCAAGGTCAAACCCAAGAGTAAAAATAACGGAGATCTAAGCGAGTTATCACCAATGAACAGTCGATGAAATCGTTCGAGAAGCGCATCAATTTGAAACGACGTTGATACCCATTTCATACGTTCTACAAAAATTGCTATTAATAGTGAAAATAACGCCATTTTTAATCCAACCTTAGTTCGTCCTTGGCCTCTTAGGGAATACCTATTTTGGATAGAACTTACACAAATATGCTAATTTTTGTCATACCTGTGAAGGCAGGTATCCAGTGCCTTTAAATTGGAGCATTGAAGTCACTAGACTCCTGCCTTTGCAGGAGTGACGATGAAATATAACGATAGAAAGATAGTTGTCGTTGTTTATTTTCTAGCTTAAATGAGATAAATAATAATTCCAATCAAAATAAGGACCTGGATCTGTTTTTCTGTGAGGTGCGATGTCACTATGGCCTGTAATTCTATTTGAGGTGATTTGGGGGTAGGCTTGCATGATGTCTTGGGTCAATGAAACTAAGCATTGGTATTGTTGCTCAGTAAATGGCTGGTGGTCACTGCCTTCGAGCTCAATACCAATCGCAAAGTCATTGCAGTTTTCACGGCCTTCAAACTCTGAAACTCCAGCATGCCATGCTCTGTCATTACAACTGACGTATTGGTGCAACGTTCCATCACGGAAAATGACGAAGTGAGCTGACACTCTTATACCTTTTAATTCGGAAAAACTGTTATGGGCTTTGCAATCTAAACAACCCATAAATAAATCATCAACATAAGGCGTTCCAAATTGCTCAGCAGGCAAACTGATATTGTGGATCACTAATAAGCTGACTTCGTTGTTAGGACGGTCATTAAAGTGAGTGGAATGCCGATGGGTGGCGTTCTGGTGCCAGCCTTCGCAAATAGAATGTATCATGGGAATTTAGATTACTGATTTTTAAATACTATAGCAAAGACCTTGATTTAATAAATAGCGCGCATTTTATGTATGTGCTGCCGCATTTGTTTCTGCTGAGTAATGTCAAAACAATATTGCGCTCACTTAGACAAGTTTTTAGTTAAGGAATTTCTGCACTTTCTACAATTTTATTTAAAAGCTGCATTGCCTTTTGGGTATCATCAAAAGCTTGCATTTCACGTTGACGTTGCTCAGCCATTTTCTGATGTACTTCTTGAGTACCTTCAAATAACTCATTTCTTACAGGAGCATCCTCTGCTAGCCCAGCTCCTCGCTCGACTTGTTGGTTAACTACCCATGACGCCTCTTCCACGAATCCTTGGTATCGCTCGTCAGACTGAACGGCTGCCCCAGTTAGTTGGTTTTTACCTTTTTGAATGAGGTTTGCGAAAGTGGTTGCTTGCACTTTGATGAAACCGATGATTTCTTGACGCTTCTCATTATGCAAACAAAGCATAATATTGGTTTCTATTCTTTTAAATTCAGCATCTTCTAGGTGATTAGGAGTGTTCAGTAAAGTGAGCTGTGTAAAGAATTGATTGACTTTAATTTCGGGAACCGCGCTAGCCAATGCCTCTGCGGCTTGCTGTAACACTGGACTTAGATCCTCGTAACGAGGGTGTGTTTGTACTCGTTGTAAATTATCTAGAGCTGCTTGTGGAATTTGTTGAGCTGCATGTGCTGCTGAGGGAGGAAAAGCCATGAGAGTACTCCTAATGGTTTGGTACAGAGTCAGTGGGTTGGGAATTCTCATCAGTGCAATTGGCATCACGTATTATGTCAGCCAGCAATTCAACAAAGTCGGTGAGTTGTTGATATAAGTTATTTGCAGATTGTTGTTGGACAGTGCTGATAGCTCCTACTATTTGTTCTAATTCATCAAATGCTTCATCTGTTTTAGGCTTTTTTTCGTATGTAGAGGTGCTTTTGTGCAGTTCGGTTATAAATTGGTCTTTGTTCAGTTCATGTGGTTGTTCAATACTGTTAGCAATGTAATGAAAATATGATGCTGATGAAGATAGACACCGAATAAAGGGAAGCATATCAGCACGTAATAACTTGATGATGTCTTGGCAAGTGTTTGACTTTACATCACTCGAGATTTCATTGGGTGTGTCCAATATAAGAAGTAAATCTAGTATTTCTGACGTTTTTCCTTCATTGGCAATCGAAACAAGAAATTCAGCGAGCAGTTGATATCTCTGAGAGAGTTGCTGGAATTGGGACATTTCTTGCAATTGCTCATGAACTTCAAGGCCATTATAAAGATAATCAGACCATGATAATTCAGATGGAGCAGGAGCGGCGGCCATAGCTATGTTCCCGTGATATCCCGAGGTGATATTCACATTGTATTTCTTTGAAATTAGAAACAAAGTTAATTTTGTTTCATTATCGGCTTTCTCATTGGTCAGACCCCTTACCTTAATTACCCTTAAACTGACAGTGCAAAGGGATTTGCGCTTTGGATCACATCTCGCTGTTTTTTCATTGTGTAGACTTTAACACTTCCATTTGCTAAAGTGCTGCAACTCAAAAAAATTGGTAAGACCAATTTACATATTAACAGCTATGCTTATATGTACTGGTTAAAAGCACATATAAACAACTAGGAAGAGAACGTGGCATACAGCAAGGTCAGCCAGCCGAAAATTTCTGATGTCATCATGGGTCAACTGGAACAAATGATCCTTGAAGGCAGTTTACAGCCGGGACAAAAACTTCCGCCAGAGCGTGAGCTTGCGGCGCAATTTGATGTGTCGCGTCCATCACTGCGTGAAGCGATTCAGAAATTAGAAGTCAAAGGCTTACTGACTCGTCGTCAAGGTGGAGGCACTTTTGTCAAAGCTCAGCTTTGGCAAAGTATGGCGGATCCTATTGTTGAGCTGATGCAAAGCGACTCCGAAAGTCAGTATGACCTTTTGGAGTTTCGTCATGCCACAGAAGGCATGATGGCTTACTTTGCCGCGCTTCGTGGTACTGATGCTGATTTGCAATCCATTAAACGTTGTATTGTAGAAGTAGAGCAAGCGACTGAAATTGAACAAAAAGCTACGGCAATTGTGAATTTTTATCGCTCGATTGCCGAAGCCTCCCATAACGTCGCCATGTTGCATCTCGTCCTGAGCTTAGAGCCCGTTTTACATAAAAACGTAGCTGAAAATTTAGTGTTACTGCATCGTCGTCCAGAAGCCGCGCAAATGGCTAATGACCACAGACGTGGTTTGCTGGCAGCGATTGTAGATAGAAACCCCCATGCGGCACGTGAAGCTTCCAATAAGCACCTTAGCTATATTGAAGAAGTCATGCTGTCGACACGGGAAGAAGACAGCAGATTGCAACGCAGTCTGCGCCGTTTAAAGAGCAATGACTAAGCGCGGGCTTTGTCGTCGTAATTAAAATAGAAAGAAGGACAGTGTCATGTCTGAAGATTTACTACAAGACGTAGATCCATTAGAAACTCAGGAATGGCTTGAAGCCATGCAAGCAGTATTGGAGCAAGAAGGTCCAGAACGTGCGCATTACTTACTAGAAAAAATGATCGACAAGGCGCGTCGTAACGGAACTTACTTGCCTTACAAGTCTACTACTGCTTACTTAAATACCATTCCTGCTGGTCAAGAGCCACAGATGCCGGGCAACCAAGAAATGGAACACCGCATTCGCGCCTTAGTCCGTTGGAATGCATTGGCCATGGTATTGCGTGGATCGGCAAAAGATTTAGAACTTGGTGGTCACATTTCAAGTTTCGCATCAAGTGCAACCATTTATGATGTGTGTTTTAACCACTTCTTCCGTGGTCCAAACGAAAAAGACGGCGGTGACTTAGTTTACTTCCAAGGTCACATTGCTCCGGGTATCTATTCTCGTTCTTTCCTTGAAGGTCGTTTAACTGAAGATCAATTAGGTAACTTCCGTCAAGAAGTGGATGGTGAAGGTCTATCTTCATATCCACACCCGAAATTAATGGGTGATTACTGGCAGTTCCCAACGGTATCTATGGGTCTTGGTCCTATCCAAGCGATTTACCAAGCACGTTTCCTAAAATACCTGACTGACCGTGGTATCAAAGATTGTTCAGAGCAAACCGTATACTGCTTCTTAGGTGACGGTGAGTGTGATGAACCAGAAGCATTAGGTGCAATTGGTCTTGCTGCTCGCGAAGAGCTAGATAACCTAGTGTTCATCATCAACTGTAACTTGCAGCGCTTAGACGGTCCTGTACGTGGTAACGGTAAGATCATTCAAGAGCTTGAAGGTACCTTTGCTGGCGCTGGCTGGGAAGTGGTTAAGCTGATTTGGGGTCGTTACTGGGATCCACTATTAGCATCAGACACCAGTGGTAAGCTATTACAATTGATGGAAGAAACCGTAGACGGTGAATACCAAAACTGTAAGGCCAAAGGTGGCGCGTATACTCGTGAACACTTCTTTGGTAAGTACCCAGAAACCGCAGCTATGGTTGCGAATATGTCTGATGATGACATCTGGCGTCTAAACCGTGGTGGTCATGATCCTGTTAAGATTTACGCTGCACTAGACAAAGCCAAGAAGACCAAAGGTCGCCCAACGGTAATTCTTGCGAAAACCGTAAAAGGTTATGGTCTAGGTGATGCGGGTGAAGGTAAAAACATCGCCCACAACGTGAAGAAGATGGCGGTAGATTCAATCCGTGAATTCCGTGATCGCTTCAATATTCCGGTACCGGATGACAAGCTAGAAGAAATCCCATTCTATCACCCAGGTATGGACTCACCTGAAGTGAAGTACATGCTTGAGCGTCGTCAAGCGTTGCACGGTTTTGTACCACAGCGTTTAGAGAAGTTCTCTGAAGAGATGCAAGTTCCAGCGTTAAGCACCTTTGACAATGTACTGAAAGGGTCAAACGGTCGTGAAATTTCATCGACCATGGCATTTGGTCGTATCCTGACGTCACTGCTTAAAGATAAGCAAATTGGTAAGAACATTGTTCCTATCATTCCTGATGAAGCGCGTACTTTCGGTATGGAAGGTCTATTCCGTCAAGTTGGTATCTACGCTCACGAAGGTCAAAAGTACGTTCCACAAGATAAAGATCAAGTGGCTTACTACCGTGAAGACAAGAAAGGTCAGGTACTGCAAGAAGGCATTAACGAGCTAGGTGCAATGTCATCTTGGGTTTCTGCGGCAACCAGTTACTCAGTGAACGACAAGCCAATGATCCCATTCTACATCTACTACTCAATGTTTGGTTTCCAACGTATTGGTGACTTAGCGTGGGCAGCAGGTGACATGAAAGCCCGTGGTTTCCTAGTGGGTGGTACCTCAGGTCGTACAACCCTTAACGGTGAAGGTCTACAACACCAAGATGGTCACAGCCACATTTTGGCGAACACTATCCCGAACTGTGTGACTTACGATCCAACTTACGGTTATGAGATTGCGGTCATCGTTCAAGATGGTATTCGTCGTATGTATGGTAACCAAGAAGATATCTTCTACTACATCACTACTATGAACGAAAACTACGTTCAGCCTGCAATGCCAGAAGGTGCGGAAGAAGGCATCAAGAAAGGTATCTACAAACTAGAAACCCTTGAAGGTTCTGGTAAAGGTAAAGTACAGCTAATGGGCTCAGGTACGATTCTTGAGCAAGTTCGCAACGCGGCTGAAGCCTTATCGAAAGATTTCGGTATCACCACTGACGTATTCTCAGTAACCAGCTTCAACGAGCTAACGCGTGATGGACAAGACGTTGAGCGTTACAACATGCTTAACCCAACGGCTATTCCGAAGAAGCCTTACATCAGCGAAGTGATCTCAGCAGACAGCCCTGCCATTGCCGCAACTGACTACATGAAGATTTACGGCGAGCAGCTGCGCAACTACATGCCAACCGACTACAAAGTATTAGGTACTGACGGTTTCGGTCGCTCTGACAGTCGTGCGAACCTACGTCACCACTTCGAAGTTGACGCTAAGTTCATCGTAGTAGCGGCACTTAAGAGCCTAGTTGACCGTGACGAGCTACCCGTAGATGTATTGACTGACACTATCAAGCAATACGGCATCGACACTGATAAAGTTAACCCACAACACGCGTAAGAGGGATTAAGACATGGCTGAATTAAAAGACGTTCTTGTTCCTGATATCGGTGGGGACGAAGTACAAGTTATCGAAATTTGTGCCGCAATCGGTGACAGCTTAGGTGAAGATGATGCGATCCTAACGGTTGAAAGCGATAAAGCGACCATGGACATTCCAGCGCCTTTCGCTGGTGTACTTAAAGAATTGACGGTTGCCGTTGGCGATAGTATTTCTGAAGGTGCTCTTATTGCTAAGCTTGAGTCTGGAGACGCTGCGGCGACTCCAGCGCCAGCAGCTGAAGCGCCAGCGCCTGTAGCTGAGGCACCAAAGGTTGAAGAAGCTCCAGCTCCTGTGGCTGAAGCGGCTCCAGTAGCACCTGCAGCATCTGAAGTGATCAACGTAACCGTACCAGACATTGGTGGCGATACTGACGTACCCGTGATTGAAATTCTGGTGAGCGTGGGTGACGAAATTGACGTTGATGCGGGTCTTGTGACTCTTGAAACGGACAAAGCCACCATGGACGTACCCTCGCCAAAAGCGGGTATCGTTAAGTCGGTTGAGCTTAAAGAAGGTGACAAGGTGTCGGAAGGTACTTTGGTTATCACCCTTGAGACACAAGGTGAAGCACCTGCTGCGGCTCCTGCTCCAAAACCAGTAGAAGCGCCAAAAGCAGTAGAAGCGCCAAAAGCAGCAGCGCCTGCACCAGCGGCGAAGCCACCTGTACCACATCACCCAAGTGCCAATGCGCCAGCGGTAAGCGGTAAAGTGGTTCATGCTTCACCAGCGGTTCGTCGTCTTGCTCGTGAGTTCGGTGTTGATCTGACTCAAGTGACAGGCTCTGGTCGTAAAGGTCGTATCGTTAAAGAAGACGTCCAAGCTTATGTGAAGTATGAGCTGTCTCGTCCTAAAGCAACCGCAGCACCAAGTGCTGGTGGCGAAGGTGGTTTACATGTGATTGCCGCGCCTAAGGTGGACTTTGCCAAGTTCGGTGAAGTGGAAGAAATTCCATTAAGCCGTATTCAGAAGATCTCTGGTCCAAACTTGCACCGCAACTGGGTAACTATCCCACACGTAACTCAATTTGATGAAGCTGACATCACTGAGCTAGAAGCTTTCCGTAAGCAGCAAAATGAGCTGTTAGCGAAGCAAAAGCTGGGCGTTAAGATCACCCCGCTTGTGTTTATGATGAAAGCGGCGGCGAATGCTCTGCTGCAATTCCCTGTGTTTAACTCTAGCTTAAGCCCAGATGGTGAGTCGCTTATTCAGAAGAAATACGTTCATATCGGTATCGCGGTAGATACGCCAAATGGTCTTGTGGTTCCGGTTATTCGTGACGTTGACCAAAAAGGCGTGATTGAGCTGTCTAAAGAGCTAACAGAAGTCTCTGTTAAAGCCCGTGAAGGCAAGCTAAAAGCGGCGGATATGCAAGGCAGCTGTTTCACTATTTCAAGCCTAGGTGGCATTGGTGGTACAGCGTTTACGCCAATCGTGAACTACCCTGATGTGGCGATCCTTGGTGTATCTAAATCTGAAATGAAGCCTAAGTGGAACGGTAAGGACTTTGAGCCTCGCCTGATGTTACCACTGTCATTGTCTTACGATCACCGTGTGATTGACGGTGCGATGGCAGCCCGCTTTGCGGTAACGCTATCGGGTGTATTGTCAGATATACGCAAGTTAGTTCTGTAATTGAAAAAAAGGCTACCAAAACGGTAGCCTTTTTATTGGTATAAATCACATTCCCACGTTAAAATGCGAACCATCTTGATGTTGCTGATGAAGAGTGGCATCGTCCCTACGGGAATGAATGATAATAATTGAGGAAGACATGAGCGAAATCAAAACTCAGGTTGTCGTATTAGGTGCTGGCCCTGCTGGTTATTCTGCGGCATTCCGCGCAGCGGATTTAGGTTTAGAAACCGTTATCGTTGAGCGTTATAGCACTCT
Source organism: Parashewanella tropica (assembly GCF_004358445.1). Lineage (NCBI taxonomy): Bacteria > Pseudomonadati > Pseudomonadota > Gammaproteobacteria > Alteromonadales > Shewanellaceae > Parashewanella > Parashewanella tropica. The sequence goes on along the minus strand of NZ_CP037951.1, from coordinate 3,965,824 downwards.
TGGTGGTGTTTGTCTTAACGTAGGTTGTATCCCTTCAAAAGCGCTACTTCACGTTGCTAAAGTAATTGAAGAAGCTAAAACGGTAAGCAACCACGGTGTTGTATTTGGCGAGCCACAAATCGATCTTGATAAGCTACGTAGCTACAAAGAAGAAGTGATCGGTAAGCTAACTGGCGGTCTAGGCGGCATGTCTAAGATGCGTAAAGTTAAAGTGGTTAACGGTCTAGGCAAATTCACGGGACCTAACTCTATCGAAGTTGAAGGCGAAGACGGCAAAACTGTTGTTAACTTCGACAACGCTATTATCGCTGCGGGTTCTCGTCCAATTGAGCTTCCATTCATTCCTCATGAAGATCCACGTATTTGGGATTCGACTGATGCGCTAGAGCTTAAAGAAGTTCCAGGCAAGCTACTTGTTATGGGTGGCGGTATCATTGGTCTTGAAATGGGTACGGTTTACTCGTCACTAGGCAGTGAAATCGACGTGGTTGAAATGTTCGACCAAGTTATTCCAGCCGCTGATAAAGATGTGGCTAAGGTATTCACTAAGCAAATCAAGAAGAAATTCAACTTGATGCTTGAAACCAAAGTTACGGCTGTTGAAGCTAAAGAAGACGGCATTTATGTAACGATGGAAGGCAAGAAAGCACCGGCTGAGCCTACGCGTTACGATGCGGTATTAGTTGCTATTGGTCGTACACCAAACGGTAAGCTAATCGATGCTGACAAAGCGGGCGTGAACATCGACGAGCGTGGCTTCATCAATGTAGATAAGCAATTACGTACTAACGTGCCAAACATCTTCGCTATCGGTGACATCGTTGGTCAACCAATGTTGGCGCACAAAGGTGTGCATGAAGGTCACGTAGCCGCTGAAGTGATTTCTGGAATGAAGCATTACTTCGATCCTAAAGTGATCCCTTCAATCGCTTACACAGATCCAGAAGTCGCATGGGTTGGTCTAACTGAGAAAGAAGCCAAAGAGCAAGGCATTGCTTACGAGACGGCGACGTTCCCATGGGCAGCAAGCGGTCGTGCAATTGCTTCTGATTGTTCAGAAGGTATGACCAAGCTTATCTTTGATAAAGAGACTCACCGTGTAATTGGTGGCGCTATCGTAGGTGTTAATGGTGGTGAACTATTAGGTGAAATCGGTCTTGCGATTGAAATGGGTTGTGATGCAGAAGATATCGCACTAACTATCCATGCTCACCCAACACTGCATGAGTCTGTTGGTCTAGCGGCTGAAATCTACGAAGGTTCTATTACTGACTTGCCAAATCCAAAGGCAAAGAAAAAGTAAGTTGATGACTGCTTAGAAGAATTGAGAAAACCTCGGCAACTGTCGGGGTTTTTTGTTTTTAGTATTTGCTCGTTGTTAGAAAAATTTCTGTGATCATTATGGAAGGCTCTCAGATAATGGTAAAAGGCTCTATATTACCCATTGCCTCTTCAATTACTCTGGCTATCTCTGATAACTGTAAAGCGTTTGCCATTTCTAACGCTGTTTTTCTCTTCCAAAAATAATCGCCATTGGTTTCATTTAATCGCGATTTTGGCCATCTGGCTAAAACCGCTTTTACCGTCGCTAACGATTTGGATTTAACCGCTTGGTGCAGAATGTTGTCGCCGTTTTCATCGACCTCAAAGATATCAGAGTCAAACTTTAGTAAGCATGGAACGATAGGCGCATTACCTATACCGACGGCATAGTGAAGCGCTTTTTGGTTTTTTATCGGGAGCTTTGCTAGAACACGGCATTGAGTTAACAATTTCTGGCAAATTATCGGAGCATTGGGATTCCCAGAGTCAATTAGCGTATGGAGGATGTTTCGGCGAGCTGAACTTCTAAGTGTTGTGAGTGGTGGAAATAGGGTTCGATGCTTTTCTTGCAGAAGAACCTCTACGGCTTCGATGTTTCCTAATTGACAGGCTTTGAATAAGGCTTTGGCACGAGCTTGTTGAGATAATTGGCAATGCAAAATCGCTTTCATAGCGGGAGTATTCTGGGTATATATCGCTTCAATCAGCAATTTATCTCTAGCATAAACACCAATATGGCCGATGTTTCCAGCCGTAGCTTGGGTTAACCAGAATGAAGTAGGATCTGAACCGTGGGTTGGGGTTTTTTCTGCTTCTGAAATAATGGATAGCATTCGCTGTTGGTTAGGAATTTGATGATCTTGGCAAAAACGCTTTAATTTACAGCCAGTGAAGCTAGGTGGATTAAGCAAATTGGTAAATGGCAGGGACAATAAATATTCAAGTATTTTAGGTTGGTTGTTTTGGACGGCTAAAATCGCTAGTGAAACGGCATATAGGTGTTGCAGATTGACACCCTGAGTATTTTGCATGTCGACGCTATAGGTATTAAGCAAAAGTATGAGCGTTTCTAAACTTCCTGATGAAACTGCTGCCCTAAATGGATTACAAGCAGTTCTTTTTATCAACATGATTTCTTTATCGCAATCATCTGGGTACTGGGTGAATATTTTTTCTAGCACTTCGACTTTGTTGAGTTCACTGGCGAGTAAAATAGGATCCATGAGCGCTGGAGTTTCATTGGATTCAGAGCAAAAACAAAGTTGATAACACTTTAAAAAACGCTCCGTTGCTAAAAGTTTGTCGATAAGGGCATGTTGATTTTGCACGCATGCTTGATTGAACAAACTAATGAATTGCTCTGGTGTTAGGTGTCTGGATGAAAACAGGTTTGGTGGTAAATAAACGGCCACAAATTGATCACAAATTCTTTTGTCATCGTCGAGTCGTCTTAGTTGATGGCATTGAATTAAACACTCAGCTTGCAACTCTGGACAAAGGTGTGGGTATATGTTGTCCAGCTGCTGACAGTTAGCTTGATGTTTTATCCAATTTAAGATGTCGTCTTTATTTTCAGCTTTCTCCAAAACGCGTTTACATTGGCAAATGATCTCAAGGTAAATATTAGGTACTTCAATTCCGAAATGGGATAAAAATTTAATATGTTCAATACAATTACGAGCATTATTAAGACTTGCTCTATAAATCAATAACCTCAAAATTGGGTGGCAGTTATAAAGAGGTAGGTGGAGTAAATCAGCCAGCAAAATTGGATCGGGGATGGGGGCTAAACCTTCCAGGTGGAATGTAAGGTAGTTGGGGGTAGTAATGTGTAAAGGTGAAGCTTGGTTGCGTTGTGAAGGGACGGTTAATATCGTGATATCTGGATAAACCGCTTTTGGTAAGGCAAATACATGCTCTATGCCTTGTGGCCTTCCAGCTACAGATTCTTCATAAAGTTGCATTGCATGAAAGTATAATTCATGCCAAAACTTAACGAGAACAGATTCAAAAATGAGGGCTTCTGATTCGGTTTGTGTGATCCCCGTACTGTTAATATCTCGTTGACTGTGGGCACATACCGCTGCTAATAAATTTTGCTGGGTTGCCTCCCTAAATTGATGTCGCTTGCTAAAAGATTCGACTTGGGTTTTGAGTAGGCTTTGTAAATGATCCAAGGTTTGATTTTTGGCTGCTCTAAGTAAACATAAACTTGGATAGGCAAACAGTTCATTAGCCAGCTCTGGCGTCTGTATTTTCGATGAAGGTAGCCATTTTATGGCTGTGCGCTTGTGCGTTTCGTCAATATTTGGTTCGGCCAGCAATTGGGTTAATTCCATAAGCTGCTGTTTTACAGATCCAAAGAAGACTTCCCCGCCATTCGTAAAGGCACTTGAATGAAGCAGGCTATCAGCGAGTTGAGCAAAACCTAGGACATGAATACCAATTTCTAATTGTGATGATTCGGGGGAGGGAGCGCATCTAGGTTCATAATGCTCATGGCAAGATTTATAGCCAAGTTTTTCACACTGGGTTAAAAATGCCTCAACTTCATCAGCTGTGTGCTTGCTTGATACATTATAAGTCTGCAATTCAATTAGATCGCAGTTTTGATCAAATTCTGGAAGAGAAGATATTGAATTACCTTGGATCATTACCTTGAAGACGATAACGTATTATCCGCACAATATAGTGTAAATGAAGCAACGGTGGAAGTGCGTGTAAATTAATCTTTGATTAACATTTATTGTAAAGCAACACTATGTGAATACTTGGTTTCATATAGTGTTGATATGGGGTTACTACTTTTCTACGGGTTGTTGCTTTTCAACAATATCAGAGGTTATTGTGATGGTGCGGCCATTTCTGATCAAAGTGATATTGGCTTGAGTGCCTGGTTTACTCTCGGCAATCAAATCTTTAAGGCTCCAGACACCATTCATACTTGCAGGAATGTGGTGTCCATTAAATTGAGTGATGACATCGTACATTTGAAACCCTGCCCTTTCTGCGGGTGAGTTCGGAGCAACATGGGTGACAATCACGCCATCAAAGTTAGGTAATTTAAGAAGTTGCGCTGCACGTGGATTAACTGGCTCACCACTAAAGCCGATTGCCCCACGGATCACTCGGCCATACTGAATAAGCTTTTCCATAATACTGTGAGCTAACTTGATCGGAATGGCAAAATTGATCCCTCGGCCACTTTCACCACCTACTTGATAAGCGGCCGTATTAATGCCGATCAAATTGCCTTCAGTATCAATAAGTGCGCCACCAGAGTTGCCCGCATTAATAGCGGCATCGGTTTGTAAGAAATCTTGAAAATTAGAGCTTAACCCATTTCGTCCAGTAGCGCTGATAATGCCTTGAGTGATGGTTTGTCCAATATTGTATGGGTTACCAATGGCTAACGCGACATCTCCCACTTGTGCAATATGATGCAGATCCACAGAAGCGGTTGGTAGCTCTACCGCATTAATACGTAACACCGCCAAATCCGTTTCAGGATCCATACCGATGACTTCGGCATCAAATTGACGACCGTCTTGTAAGACAACATAGATTTCGTCGGCTTTTTTGATCACATGGTAATTGGTCAGTATGTAGCCCTTTTTGTTCATGATCACGCCAGAGCCTAGTCCTTGCAACGTTTGTCGCGAGGCTAAGGTGTTTTCGCCATTAGTGCGAGTGGGGACGAAATTATAGTTATAGATATTAACCACAGCAGGAGCGGCTTTTCTTACCGCAGGAGCAAATGAAAGGTGAGAAGCGGTGTTATTGCTCCACTGACTAAAATTCAATAGCTTCCCAGAATTGGAGTTCATCAATAAGAAAATTACCGCCATAAACAAGCCTAAAACAATGGCTTTGGCAACGTATAGAGCGATATTTTTAACAAGCATGATGAACCTAATGCAAAACTAACTGAACGAGGAATACTATCAAAGAAGTAGGCGGTTGCAAAATGGGCAACAAATTGATCTGGCAATAAAAAAGGGAAGCGAGGCTTCCCTTTAACAAGACAAGTTAATATTTTTCTTAGCGAAGCACTAAGAATAGGTAAGCATCACCACGGCGTACCTTTAATGCCACTGAGCCTTGGTTATTTTTTAGAGCTTTACGCAGTGCTTTTAGGCTGCGAACTTTCATGCGATTGATACCGACAATGACATCACCTTTTTCTAAATCAATCATTGCAGCTGGTGAGTTTGCCGCAACGTCAGTGACTTCTACTCCACCCTTAGTATCTTTAAGTGCAGCACCAGCCAACATTGGGTGCAATTCCGCTGCGCCTTTTTCTGCCACTTGGCTCGCTTCACCTAAGGTGACATTCAAGGTTTTTCTATCGCCATCACGGATGATCCCAAGCTTGATTTTCGCTCCTGCACCTAGGCTAGCAACGCGAGCGGCAAGCTCTGTGAATGAGCGAATATTTTTACCATTGATACTGACAATAATATCACCGGCTTTCATGCCTGCTTTGGCTGCAGCGCTATCAGGCGTAACTTCACGAACAAACCCACCGTGTTTGGTATTGAGTCCAAACCCTTTCGCAAGATCTGGTGTTAAGTCACCACCCGTTACGCCTAATACGCCACGTCGTACTTCACCGTGTTCAATGATTTGGTTAGCAAGGTTACGAACCATATTGATGGGGATCGCAAAGCCAATACCAACGTTACCGCCACTTGGGGCAACAATGGCGGTGTTGATACCAATCAGTTCACCCCGTAAGTTAACCAGTGCACCACCTGAGTTACCACTGTTAATCGCAGCATCAGTTTGAATGAAGTTTTCTAATTGCTCGATACCTAAACCGCTACGCCCTAACGCACTGACGATACCTGAGGTGACGGTTTGACCTAGACCGAATGGGTTACCAATAGCCACAGCATAATCACCAACATGGAGTTGATCAGAATCAGCGACTTTAATTTGAGTCAGGTTTTTCGCTTTGATTTGTAAAAGCGCAACATCGGCATTGGCATCACTGCCAATCAGTTTGGCTGGCACTTCACGGCCGTCAAGTAACCCAACCGTAATGTCATCAGCGTTATCAATGACATGATGGTTAGTGATGATGTAGCCTTTTTTAGCATCAATAATGACGCCTGATCCTAAACCTCTAAATGGACGTTTTTGCACTTGTTCTTGTGGTGCGTTAGGACCGAAGAAAAAACGAAACATGTCAGGCACACGTTGCTTTGATACTTGAACACCAGAAACATTCACCGAGACAACAGCTGGAGTGACCTTTTGCAACATTGGCGCTAAGCTCGGCATAGCTTGTCCATCTTGCACAACGGGTGCAGGGATCCCTGCTTGAGAGATAGCAGGAGTTAATGATAGAGCCGCACTTAATAGTGCAGCAGAAAGTACTGAATGTTTCATCTTCATCTATTTTGCTCCAAATACGTCAATGTTGATTGAATCAGATAATAATCCGACTGTCTTGATAGGCCAAAGTTCATCAAACGATTAAAATCACTATGTTTTTGATTGAATTTTCAGCTAAATATCAGTTGAATGATCAATAAATAGGTGTGGTTACTCAAAATATCAAGAAATCACATTAATTTATTTTGCTAGCAGGGTGTATTAAAATATTTTTAATACCGAGCAGGCCATAAATTAATGAGTAAGCATTCTCCCCTCATATAACATTTTGCAACTTTTCTGAGTTCGGGGAGGTGCTCCATCAAGTAGGTTTGGGTATTAGTTGAGATGTCTTTGATGTTTAGAGCAAACTCAATTTGAGTGACATTTTGAAATTCTGAACGCCTATCTTCTATTTTATCTATCCAATGTTTAATAATGACAAAAACCAGTTCAGGGGGAAGTGTAAAAGCTTGATCCCACTTTGTGCTAATTTCGCCATTGGGGGCTTCACTTTTATTGAGTACACTCGATTCTTTAAAATCTAAATATAAGATCGTTTGATCATCGTTGGTCATCAAAAGAGCGGGAGAGAATTGAATTGCACCTACCTGCATGGCTTGAGTTAAAAGGTCTTGGGCTAAGTGAAGATAATTCATTCTAACGAGTTCCCTAAATCCTACATAGAATGCAGAAATAAAGGGGGTTTTTAATTCTTTTAGTGATTGCCAAAAAGGTTCGAAATATTCTGATTTGTTCAAGTCTAAACATGACAAGGCTTTTAAGGCCGAACCAATGCAAATACCGTTTTTAGATAAGAGTAATTTGTCGACACTATTAAAAAGAGGCTTGAGATATTTAGAGTTTGAACTGGCTGCGGAACCAAGTGCTACAGTGCTGGAACATAGGAGGTAATTGTCAAGTTGTCCTGAGTCTTCGGAATAAAACTCTTCAGGAATTTTAGTTATGGTGGAGGGATACAAACGAGTTAAGGCCGTAACATAACAAGTAAAGGACGTTTTCACGGAAAGCTCATCAGGAAGAGCGGACATGAGCCTATCGATCAACATATCAGAGCGAATGATTATTTGTGCAGCTTGAGAACCTTTATCGAGTTGAAGGTCTGGATCATTGAGCCTTCGGCTAATTTTTTTGTCTGATTTGGGTGAAAAGTGATCCTCTATTGTACGGAGTACGATTTCTCTATCTCTTCCTCTGAAATGAAAGTGCACACGTTCCACATATTTTGCGAATAAAGTGATTAAAGAGGTGGCTGCATAGGAAACTTTATAGTCATCGGTCAGCCGAGTTTCCCAAAAGTTGATCAAATAAGGCAATATCTTAGGTTCATCGCGAAAAATTTCAGAGGCGCATTGGGTGGCGGATGGGAATACTCTTAAGAAACTATCACAGTCAAAATTTTCATAAATGACCGTGAGCAACTCCACCCATTGTTCTGAAACGCTCACTCTTTGCTCTGATGCGCATTTCAATAAGTCGAACATCATGTTGCATGCACCAATATCTTTCCATTCGGTATGGTTGAATAAATTCCAGCCTTTTATTGTCCAGAACGTATCATCAACTACGGCATCGCTATAGGTTTTTAGAGCAGCCGTACAAAGGGGGGCATCGACTTGAATGCCGAGCATTTGCAGTTCGATCAAAATAATGAGCACTAGGCGAGGGGATTGAGTTTTGTTTACACAAGCCGTCGCAGAACGAATGATTTCAATATGACGCTCACGGTTTGGGTAACAGTTATATACAACATCTGGAAAATTAATGCCTGAAGGGAGCTTATGCCAAGGAATTGGAGCGTTGGGGATCCAAGCCGTATAGGTATGATCATCCATAATGTCCTCTTTTGAAGCTTTAGAAGCAAACATTATGGGAACTTCAGAGTTAATGGCTTTTTGGATCGAAGAAACACAATAATTATAGGTGGCTAGATTGTTGATACCTTGAAGTTCATTGTGATATTTCGTTTGAATGGCTTGAATTTGCTCCTTGTCTGGTAGTCGTTTTATAGCGCTTAGGGATATTAACCCTGAACCTTGTGAGTGTGGGTGAGATCTTGAATGGGTTCGAGCTTTGGAGCGATGACGATATGGCCGCTCTGTACTTAGGCTTGAGCTAGAGGCCGATTGGTCATGATAATATTTGGGTACTTTACTGGGAGTTTCCTTTGTAGCGTAAGCTTTCCCTTCTCTGTTTGTCATCGTGCGTTTAAACGTAATTGGCTCTTTATTCTCTTGTATTTGCGGTGAACTGTGTATCGACGGTGGGGGAGTAGCCATTGCTCAGTTACCAAGACTATCGAATAGTTGAGAATATACTGTTTTGCAGAAATGATGCACAGAAAAAGTAGGCGGTTAGACAGTTTTTGTTAAGGGCTTATATACTGAAAAGTATAAAAAAATTGAGTGTGACCCTATGAGTAGTACTTTAGTCACATTGACGATGTTTTCACTTGCAAGAATCTACTTGATGAGTATCATGCATTTTTTCTATGGAAAGAGGTTCGCTTTTGTCTGCTCTAACTCCCCTACAACACTACCAACAAGACTTAACTCGTGAGGGTTTTTCACATGATCCTGCACAAGAGCAAGCGGTTAACGCTTTGCAACGTGTATATGATGATCTGTTGGCAGCAGAGCAACCCGCATCAGTCTGGCAGAATATAGGTAAATTGTTTGGGCGTTCAGCCAATTCGAAGGTGATGGGGCTTTATTTATGGGGCGGGGTCGGGCGAGGTAAAACTTATTTAATGGATACCTTCTTTGATGCCTTACCGTTTGAGCAAAAACTGAGAGCACATTTCCACCGCTTTATGCATCAAGTGCATCATGATTTAGAGCAACTTAAAGGTACCCAAGATCCTTTATTAGTGATTGCTGATCAAATGGCTCAGCAATACCGCGTTATCTGCTTTGATGAATTCTTTGTATCGGATATTACCGATGCCATGATTTTGGGTACCTTATTTCAAGCGCTATTTAAGCGTGGTGTGGTGCTGGTGGCGACCTCCAATATTATTCCTGATGATTTGTATAAAAACGGCTTACAAAGAGCACGTTTTTTACCGGCCATTGCCGAGCTTAACGCCAATTGCCAAGTGTTGAATGTAGACTCGGGGATTGACTATCGACTCAGAACATTAGAACAAGCTGAAATTTACCACTACCCGCTGGATGAGCAAGCGGAAACCAATTTAGCTCAATATTTCGCAAGCCTTAAACAAAACAGTGAAGTATCAACGGCTCCGATAGAGATTGAAGCTCGTGAAATTGCTATCCGTCAGCAAGCTAATGGTGTGTTATTGGCTGATTTTATTGCGCTATGCGACGGCCCACGAAGTCAACGCGATTATATGGAACTCGCTCGTTGCTATCACACCGTGATGATAAGTGGTGTTAAGCAAATGGGCGCGCAACAAACGGGTGATGATATTGCTCGTCGTTTCCTAGCCTTGGTGGATGAATTTTATGAGCGCCACGTTAAATTGATCATTTCTGCCGAAGTTGCATTGGAAGACATTTATACCGATGGTTTATTGAGCTTTGAATTCCGCCGTTGTCGCTCAAGATTGATAGAGATGCAATCAAAAGATTATTTAGCCTTAGAGCACCTACCTTAAACTGGGAGGTGGTAAGAAAAAACAGATGATTTTTAATTCAATTATCTGTATAATCTGCCGCCTGCCCACGTTACTTCGCACGTAAGGTGCGGATTTTGATAGCCATTTCGTTTGCTCGAAGGGGCAAGTGAAGGCAAAATTTACGTTACTTATCGCTTGATAGGTAATTTGTAAACAACGTAATTAACTTTGGGTTTTTGTAATAATGAAGACTTTTACTGCTAAGCCAGAAACTGTAACTCGTGACTGGTATGTTGTTGACGCTGAAGGTAAAACTTTAGGTCGCATCGCAACTGAAATCGCAGCTCGCCTACGTGGCAAGCACAAGCCAGAATACACTCCTCACGTTGACACTGGTGATTACATCATCGTAGTTAACGCTGAAAAAGTGACTGTAACTGGTAACAAAGCGAAAGGCAAAACATACTACTCGCATTCAGGCTTCCCAGGCGGAATTAAGCAAATCAGCTTTGAAAAGCTGCAAGCTTGTAAGCCAGAAATGATCATCGAGAAAGCGGTTAAGGGTATGTTACCAAAAGGTCCTTTGGGCCGCGCTATGTTCCGTAAACTTAAAGTTTACACAGGCGCAGAACATAACCACGCTGCACAACAACCTCAAGTTCTTGATATCTAAACGGGATTAAGCAAATGGCTGCAACTCAGTACTACGGCACTGGCCGTCGCAAAACTTCAACCGCTCGTGTATTCGCGAAAACTGGTAGCGGTAACATCGTAGTGAACAAGCGTCCATTGGACGAGTATTTCGGTCGTGAAACTGCTCGCATGGTAGTTCGTCAACCACTAGAATTGGTTGAGATGCTAGAAAAGCTAGACCTAAACATCACTGTTAAAGGTGGTGGTACTACTGGTCAAGCTGGTGCAATCCGTCACGGTATCACTCGTGCATTGATGCAACTTGATGAAGCTCTACGTCCTACTCTTCGTGCTGCTGGTTTCGTTACCCGTGATGCTCGTGAAGTTGAACGTAAGAAAGTTGGCTTCCGTAAAGCACGTCGTAAGAGACAATTCTCTAAGCGTTAATTTTCTGCTCGGTATCGAGAACAAGAAAAGCAACGTTACGAAGCTTTACCAAAAAACCCAGCCTTGGCTGGGTTTTTTTATGGGCGTTTGGAAATAGAAGTCTGACCGATAATAGAAAATGAAGATGAGTAAATGCTGAAACGATGCAAGTCCATCCATGGGGGCTTAGCCTATATATTTACTTGTTGGTTAGCGGGTATTTCTTGTGTGAATGAGTTTGGTAACATCTAAAGAGTAATAGTGTGAACACCAACAGAAGCGCACATCCATGTGCTGACGACCGTGACATCCTGTCACGGACGGTTGTTTTATCACACTATTACTCTTACCTCTTGATTTGTAAGATCAGGAACATTTTTAAAGCCAAAAAAAATCCTCCCGAAGGAGGATTTAATCAGAACAATCAGAGTTTAGATTAAACCGCTGATTGGAAAATCACTTCACCCGCTTTTTGAGTGTAACTTTCGATCTGGTCGAAGTTTAAGTAACGGTACGTATCGGCTGCGGTTGCATCAATTTCTTTGGCATACTCTTGATACTCAGCAGGCGATGGCAGGCGACCTAGGATAGCCGCTACAGCTGCAAGCTCAGCAGACGCTAGGTAAACATTTGCACCTGTACCTAGACGGTTCGGGAAGTTACGAGTAGAGGTTGAAACTACAGTAGACTTCTCTGCAACACGTGCTTGGTTACCCATACACAGTGAACACCCAGGAGTTTCGATACGTGCACCAACGCGACCAAAGATACCGTAGTAACCTTCTTCGGTAAGCTGATCACGATCCATCTTAGTTGGTGGAGCAACCCATAGGCGAGTTGGTAGTGCAGTCGCGAACTTGTCTAGCATCTTACCCGTTGCACGGAAGTGACCGATGTTGGTCATACAAGAACCAACGAACACTTCGTCGATTTTCGTTTCAGCAACTTCTGATAGCAATACTGCATCATCAGGATCGTTTGGCGCACAAAGAATTGGCTCTTTGATGTCGTTTAGATCGATTTCGATGATTTCAGCATATTCCGCATCGCTATCGGCTTCCATTAACTCAGGGTTCGCTAGCCACTCTTCCATCGCTTTAATACGACGCTCGATGGTACGACGGTCGCCGTAACCTTCAGAGATCATCCACTTAAGCATCACGATGTTTGAGTTCAAGTACTCGATGATTGGTTCTTTATCTAGCTTGATAGTACAACCCGCGGCACTACGCTCCGCTGATGCATCAGAAAGTTCGAACGCTTGCTCAACTTTAAGGTGCTCAAGACCTTCAATCTCTAATACGCGACCCGAGAAGGCATTGATCTTACCCGCTTTCTCAACAGTCAGTAGACCCATTTGGATGGCTTTGTGTGGAATCGCATGTACAAGATCACGTAGCGTGATACCTGGCTGCATTTCACCTTTAAAGCGAACCAAGATAGATTCAGGCATATCCAGTGGCATAACACCAGTCGCAGCTGCGAACGCAACCAGACCAGAACCTGCTGGGAATGAAATACCTAATGGGAAACGAGTATGCGAGTCACCACCTGTACCTACAGTATCAGGTAGAAGCATACGGTTTAACCACGAGTGAATAACACCGTCACCTGGACGTAGTGATACACCGCCACGGTTCATGATGAAATCAGGTAAAGTGTGGTGCGTGTTCACATCAACTGGCTTAGGATACGCCGAAGTGTGACAGAACGACTGCATGGTTAGGTCGGCACTGAAACCAAGACATGCTAAGTCTTTTAGCTCGTCACGAGTCATAGGACCTGTGGTGTCTTGAGAGCCTACAGAAGTCATCTTAGGCTCACAGTATTGGCCTGGGCGAACACCAGTCACGCCACACGCTTTACCTACCATCTTCTGGGCAAGAGTAAAGCCTTTGCCTGTGTCAGCCACGTCAGCAGGACGTACGAATACGTCAGACGCATCAAGACCTAAAGTTTCACGAGCGCGATCCGTTAGGCCACGACCGATGATTAATGGGATACGACCGCCAGCGCGAACTTCATCCATTAATACGTCAGTTTTCAGTGCGAACTCAGAGATCACTTCTTCTGAATCGTGACGACGAACTTTACCTTGGTATGGGTAAACGTCAATTACATCACCCATGTTCATTTGGCTTACGTCTAGTTCGATTGGTAGAGCGCCAGCATCTTCCATGGTGTTGAAGAAGATAGGTGCAATCTTACCGCCGAAGCAGAAACCGCCGGCACGCTTGTTTGGTACGTTCGGGATATCATCACCCATGAACCAAAGCACAGAGTTAGTTGCAGACTTACGAGAAGAACCGGTACCGACTACGTCACCAACGTAAACTAGTGGGAAGCCTTCTTCTTTCATGGCTTCAATCTTCTTGATTGGGCCAGTTACGCCAGCTTCATCAGGCTCAATACCTTCACGGGCGTTTTTCAGCATCGCGAGTGCGTGTAGTGGGATATCTGGACGAGACCATGCATCAGGAGCCGGAGATAAGTCATCAGTGTTGGTTTCGCCTAGTACTTTGAATACGCGTAGGCTGATTTTTTCATCCAGTTTTGGCTTAGAAGTGAACCATTCTGCGTTCGCCCATGATTCAACAACTTGCTTAGCGAAAGCGTTACCCGCTTCCATTTTCTCAACGACATCGTGGTATGCGTCAAACATCAATAGCGTGTGAGAAAGCGCAGTTACGGCTAGTGGTGCTAGCTCTTTATTATCTAACTGAGCGATCAAAGGTTCGATGTTGTAACCACCTTGCATGGTGCCAAGTAACTTAACAGCGTGAGCAGCAGAAATAAGCGGTGAGTTGGCTTCACCTTTGGCTACTGCATCTAAGAAACCAGCTTTAACGTAGGCTGCTTCATCGACGCCAGGTGGAATACGGTTTTCAAACAGATCAAGAATGAACTCATCTTCACCTGCTGGTGGGTTTTTCAGCAGCTCGATTAAATCAGCAACTTGTTGAGCGTCAAGGGGTTTTGGTACAACTCCCTCTGCGGCACGCTCTTCAACGTGTTTGCGGTAAGCTTCTAGCACGGCAACATTCCTCTATTGATTGCACCCAAAAGTGCTTGGACAACAGCATGGCTTTAATTACGTCTGCATAAACAACAGAGAATAAGCTCAAGTACTGCTTTTATTTTTTGGATTTTATCCTAGAAAAAGTAGTTGGAAATGGTTTTATACGCAGAAAAAATGGCAGGTAGCCAAGCTTGAATTGCAACGGGTAATGGTGTTTACCTGTTGTAATTCGTAACGAAGCTAACGGCGATTTTAGCCAGTATAAAACCGTTTTGTATTCGCCTGAAAAAGGCGAGATGTTCAACTTTACTTCTTAGGTATTTCTTATAGCAGTTTGATCAAATTTCAGTACGTCTTACTGCTTTTTGTAGGATTATACACCAGCTTTAAAAAAGTATGAATCAAGTCACACTCTTATCGACTCAACTTCAAGCAAATTTAACAATTTTTTGTCAACAAATCGTTATACTTGCAGAAATTTTATGTATTTAAGCAATTAATATGTCATTAAATGAAGTAAAAGCGGTCATCTTTGATATGGATGGCGTTTTGATCGATTCTGAACCTGTATGGCAAAGAGCGCAATTGGAAGTATTTCCTAAGTACGGTGTCCCTATTACTTATGAAGACACTTTGAAGACGACCGGAATGAGAGTCGATTTGTTGATTGAACATTGGTATCTACGTTATCCATGGGCGGATTATGATAATGCAAAGGTATGTCAGCAGATAGTATCGACAGTCATTGATTTTATTCATCGTGATGGCAAGCCGATGGTCGGAGTCATGGATGCACTTAAGTTTTGTCAGCAGCAAGAATTTAAAATTGGATTAGCGACGTCATCGCCAATGATTTTGGTGGATGCTGTGCTAGATACACTGAATATTCGCCACTATTTTGAAGCCATTGAGTCCGCTGAAACACTGCCTTATGGAAAGCCGCACCCAGAAGTGTATTTAAACTGCGCCAAAGCGTTAGGTATTGAGCCTAGCCGATGTTTAGCAATTGAGGATTCATTTAATGGGTTAATTGCAGCAAGAGCAGCGAGTATGCAAACGGTTGCGATCCCTGCTGAAGACCAACAACAGCAATCTCGCTGGGTTGTCGCTCATCATCAATTGTGTAATTTAACTGAGTTATCTTCGTTTATTTAAAATGGCTTGATTGTGCCTTCTTGCTGACTTGTTACTTTTGTTAAGAATTAATTCAACAACAGTTATGTAGAATGACCAAGGTGGCACTAAAAAAGTAATGAAATGGTTATAGCAACCCAAACACAGATTGATGTTAGAAGTAATGGGGATTTCCCTGAAGATGATGAAGAGTGTCTTGTTCAACTGACGACTGTAGCGACTGGAAAAGATACTTGTTATAACGTTGGTTCAGTAGATAGCCGAGTAGAGGTTAAGGGCGAAAGTACTCAAGACCAACAAACAAAAAGATTGGCTTCTTTTTTGGCAAGCTCATCTGCGGTAGTACCGTATTCTTCTTTCTATGCTAGCGATCAATCAGTTAGAAAAATGATACCAAAGGTTGTGAAAATTCAAGCTGCTTGGAGAGGAATAGCGGTTCGAAATAGACTCATTAAACCTCAATCTATAGAAATGGGCATAGAATCTAAAGTATTTGTTCAGTCCAACGAGCCTCAAATCGATAGTTTTAGTTTCATTGATACAAGATCATCATACATCTACCTATGTTGTGGGGGGGTAAGTATCTTAGAGCATTTAATGCAATGGATGCATACGGGGAAGCTCCCACTGGTGTTTATCGTGGATCACAATAGCAAAGTAAAATTATTTTGGGAGTGTCTTAAAGGGCTTTTCTATTGCAGTAACTCAATTGAACAAGTAGTAAAAGCATTAAAAAGTACTGGTCAGCAAGCACTCTATAAGCCTATACCAGCAGCAGAACAATGTGAGAAAGTGGGATTGCAACAGCAGTTTTACAATTTTAAATCCTTACCTTTATTTCTTTGGAAGATCACAGATAAAGGGGATGACAGTAAATTTCAATTTTTACGTACTATAGTCTTAGAAAGGGTGCAGTTTATTTTGCAAGCATGGGAAAATAGCCGGACTTTTCGCTTTATTCATGAGCTTGCTAGGATTGGAAATCGACGAGTCTGTGTATTTACCTCGAATATTCCAGAGTGCATGATTTCATTTCCACAGCGGGTTAGTTTGATCAGAGAAAACATTCGATTACTTTCCCCCGACTTGGAAATTGAAACAGATAATGCTCGTTATACGGGATATCCGAGCATGGTTTATATCAGGGAGAAAGGGAAACCAAACAGGTGGATTAATACTTCAAAGAGATTCTATAGTGAACGGCAATTGAAAAATCGTCAGCAAAATTTCACAGCGTTTTTTAATTTTTGAGCCAGATGTGCTGTTTTAGTAATCAACTCCTATGTGGTTTGATTATCTATGTATCAGGCATCGCGAATTGAGTAACGAAAGCCGCTTTATCACTTGCAAATATTTGGTCCAGTAAAGGCTCTGTATGAAATAGAGGATGATCAATATGCTCTATTAATGTGACTCGACCATCGTCATGAACCTTTAGTCCTCTGTGCATTGCCCCATCCTCTGTGGCTGAATCAGGCCAAATAACAAAATGACTCGCTTCGGGAGCATTAATGATCACACAACGAATGTTTGAATGATGTGCTGCCAGTGCTTGGTTAATAGTGATACTGGCTTGCACTGCTTGCTGATGAGTACAGTCTGTTTTTGATAATTGAGTCAACGCCTTATTCATTTCTGCCATTCGTTGGATTCGCTCATTTAGATGTTGCTCTGTTATTTGCTCAAAGGGTTGTTGATCTTCCGTCGCTTCAGGCAGTTCGTTAAGTAGCTGCTTTTTTTCTTGTTGATCTGCTAATGCTTGAAGCAATCTCTTGTTGTCTTGTTCAATTAACAGGAATGCTTGATATCTTTGATCAGAAAGTTGCTCATAATCATCCACAGGTTTCCATTTTGCTCGCCTAACCTCTTCCATAGTATCAGGATCACTTAGGTTAACGACTTCGAGTCTTCTCAGTGGAACTGAGTTAGAGCGTTTTTCTTCTGAATCGAAATAATAGGTATACGAACTAGTTTCAACGCCACACACATGATCAACTTTGATTGGGTTATGGTTAGGGCCACATAGTTCATTAAGTTGTTCCATTGCGTTATTGGTTTCAGATGGCTCTTCAGATTCGAACAGGGTCTTTAGTAGCTGAGCTGCTTGGCTTTTGTTGGTCTGACAAATCCAGTCCATCAGTTTGTTGAAGGTAGAGTTGTATTTTTTTTGTATTTGTTCAGGGGTAGAGTTTCGAATGTCCTCTAGCTCTGATGAAGAAAAACTGCGTGATAACTGAATGGCCCTTTGACCTTGAATTTCAATCCCTGGCATGGCTACAAGTGCTTAGTGAATAATACGTTAAGTGTAGACCAATCGATAAGATTGTAAGCACAAAAAAGCCGAGTAGAAGTTCCACTCGGCTATGTGTTAGATTCGAGCTAGGGTTACCAGATCTTCACACGCTTATCTTCAGGAAGGTACATCTTATCAGTGTCTTTAACCTCAAAGGCTTTATAAAACTCAGGGATGTTACGTGGCGTACCCATAGCACGGAAGTGGCTTGGTGAGTGGCTGTCTGTCAATAGACGTTTTGCTAGCTCTTCATCGCGATAGTTACGACGCCATACTTGTGACCAACCAATGAATACACGTTGTTCACCAGTAAAGCCATCAATTACAGGTGAAGGCTTACCATTTAGGCTCATTAGATAAGAGCGGTATGCTACCGTTAGACCACCTAAGTCACCGATGTTTTCACCTAGAGTTAAGTCACCGTTAACGAATTTACCCGGTAGCGCTTCGTACTTAGAGTATTGCTCAGACAGTGCTTTACCACGCTTTTGGAACTCTTCTTTATCTTTAGCCGTCCACCAGTCACGTAGGTTACCGTCACCGTCGTATTTAGCACCTTGGTCATCAAAGCCGTGGCTGATCTCATGACCAATAACCGCACCAATACCACCATAATTGACGGCATCATCCGCTTCCATATTAAAGAATGGAGGCTGCAAGATAGCGGCTGGGAATACGATTTCGTTCATTACTGGGTTGTAATAAGCGTTCACGGTTTGTGGTGTCATAAACCATTGAGTTTTATCGATAGGCTGACCAAGCTTGCCTAGCATATCTTTGTACTCAAACTGGGTGTAACGTAAGTAGTTACCTACTAAGTCGTCACCTTTGATGGTTAAATCCGTGTAGTCTTTCCACTTGTCTGGGTAACCAATCTTATAGGTGAACTTAGACAGTTTTTCTTGCGCCGCTTTCTTGGTTTCAGGCGTCATCCACTCAAGTTCATTGATGCTCACTTCAAAGCCTTTGATCAAGTTTTTAATCAAACCTTCCATACGCTCTTTCGCTTCAGGTTTGAAGTGCTCTTTAACGTATTGCTGACCAACCAGTTCACCGATCACGTTATTCGCGGCATCAACCGCTTGCTTCCAACGTGGCTTTTGCTCTTGAATACCTTGAAGGGCTTTATCGTGGAATTCAAAGCTTAAGTTAGCAAATTCAGGGGTAAGCAATTTCGCGTAGTTATCCACTAGGTGGAAGCTTAGGTAATCTTTCCAAGCGTCAACGGAGAATTTATTAAACTGCTTACCTAATGCTTCAAAGTATGATGGTTGACTGACAATCACTTCTTTAACATTGCTGCCAATGCCGACGTTTTTAGCGAAGGCTTCGAAATCAACATTGCCAAATAGACTGTTCAGTTGTTTGCGGTCCATCTTGTTGTAACGGGCGTTAGCGTCACGAGATTGAACTCGACTCCACTGATTCTTCGCAATGAAGGTTTCCATTTTCATTACGTTGTCAGCGGCTTTGCTAGCGCCTTTAACGCCTGCTTGCGTTAATAAATCAGTGATGTATTGCTGCATTTGCTTGCGGTTGTTAGCAAACTTTTCATCATCTTTTAGGTAGTAATCTCTATCAGGTAGCGTTAGACCTGATTGATAGAAGTACACCGCGTACTGATCGGATTTTTTAGCATCATTGTTAACGTAGAAGCCAAACGGAATACCACCACCGTTGATCATCAGCTTACCCATTACCGCAGCAATGTCTTTATGGGTTTTGGCCGATTTGATTTCAGATAATAGACCATTAAGTGGGGTAATGCCTAGCTCTTTGATTTTGTCGGTGTCCATGTAACTGGCATAAAAATCACCGACTTTTTGCGCACTTGAGCCATCCACTTTGTTCGGCTGTTTTGCGGTTTCTTCGATGATTTTCTTAAGCGCGTCTTGGCTTTTTTCATACAATACCGAGAAAGCACCGTAGTTTGACTTATCACCAGGAATTGGCGTGTTCTTTAACCAGTGACCATTTACGCTGTAGTAAAAGTCGTCTTGGAAACGAACGTGAGTATCAAAGTTTTCTTTTTCGATACCTGATTGAACTACAGGCTTAGGAGCTTCTGTTTTTACGGTTGCTTGTGGTGCTTCTTGTTTACCACAACCTGCAAGACCTAGGCTGATGGCAACACTAAGTGCCAGAGCGCTGACTTTTTTCATGTTAATTCCTTTCGTTCTCGTGACCCTCAAAGAGGGAAATGGTTCTTGAGTAGAACTGAAAAAACAACTGGAAATAGATGTTCAACATAGTGGGTTGTGACGCTTTCCAATGGCCTTTTCTTTATGATTTTGTTGTTATCGACCCAGCAACATAACAAAAGGGGAATCAAAGGAACAGTAGGAGATGTAACAAGATGTAAAAAAATACCGCTCATTATGAACGGTATTTTTTACAGTAAGCGTAGCTTGGTATGCTGGCTTAGTTAAATGGGTTAACTAAGATCATGGTTTCGTTACGATCAGGACCTGTAGAAATGATGTCTACTGGTGTCTCTAGTAACTCTTCAATACGCTTGATGTAATTGATCGCCGCTTGAGGTAGCTGCTCAATAGACGTCGCACCAAAGGTGGTTTCTTCCCAACCTGGCATGGTTTCAAGTACTGGAGTGACGTTTTCATAACCTTCAGCGGCAAGAGGCGTTTGGTGAGAAATGCTGCCATCTGGCATTTGATAACCCACACACAACTTCACTTCTTTAAGACCGTCTAATACGTCTAGTTTGGTTAAGCAGAAACCGCTGATAGAGTTAATTTGTACTGCGCGCTTCATCGCTACGATGTCTAACCAACCTGGACGACGTTTACGACCTGTGGTTGCACCAAATTCATGACCTTTCACCCCTAAGTGATCGCCAATTTCGCATTCAAGCTCAGTTGGGAAAGGACCTGCACCAACACGAGTGGTGTAAGCTTTGATGATACCTAGAACATAATCTAAGTGACGCGGACCAAAACCACTACCTGTAGCAACACCACCAGCAGTGGTATTTGAAGAGGTAACAAATGGGTAAGTACCGTGGTCGATATCAAGAAGGGTACCTTGAGCACCTTCAAATAGGATTGGTTGACCGTTCTTACGAGCTTGATCAAGCAGCTCAGTTACGTCAACGCACATCGACTTCAAGTAGTCAGCCAGTTCAAGCGCATCGGCTAAGGTCTTATCGAAATCAACCGCTTCAACCTTGTAGTATTCAGTCAGCATGAAGTTGTGGTAATCCATCACTTCTTTAAGCTTTTTAGCGAACAGTTCTTTATCGAATAAGTCACCCACGCGTAAACCACGGCGAGAAACCTTATCTTCGTAAGCTGGACCAATACCACGACCCGTTGTACCAATGGCGTTGTTGCCACGTGCTTTTTCACGTGCCATGTCTAGAGCACAGTGGATTGGCAAGATCAGTGGACACGCTTCTGAGATCATCAGACGCTCTTCTACTGGAATGCCACGCTCTTTAAGCATGTGGATTTCTTTCATTAGCGCATCAGGTGCGAGAACAACACCGTTACCGATAATGCATTTCACATTGTCGCGTAAGATACCTGATGGAATAAGATGAAGTACGGTTTTTTCACCGTCGATGACTAAGGTGTGACCAGCGTTATGTCCGCCTTGATAACGCACTACATAACTTGCCTGTTCTGTCAGAAGGTCGACAATTTTACCTTTTCCCTCGTCACCCCATTGAGTGCCGAGAACAACAACATTTTTACCCATTTTTCGCAGTCGGTTGTGGTTAAAACGGGATTTTAACAGATTTTCGCATTAAAACTAGCCACTTTACGTTTGCGTTACAGAAAAATGAATATTAAAACAATGCCTACTGTAACGAGAGCACCGCCAAGACGTTGCAATGATTGAGGTGTCTGTTCTGATATCGAGGCTAATACTTGTTTCCACTTGTTTGGGATAAGTAAAGGACCTAAGCCTTCAAACACTAATACAACCCCTAAAGCGAGCATAATGGTGGCGAATGTCATTGTTGTTTCTTGTTGGCTGTATGTTGATAAATTATTATTAATTTTACACTGACATGCAGGTTTGTGAGTATAACGAATTGATATAAATTGTAGTGTTCAGATGTCTCAAGAGAAATTATCCCCCTCCCTTTCTGTAATTAGCCCCTCACTGGATGCCCATTCATTACAATATCCAATTAAAACCTGCTTTAGTGGACATCAAGTGGGTCGAGTCGGCAAGAATTCAGAAACGATAGTTGTACATAAGACGACTTCTCCTTCTTGTTTTAAGTGTGGTTGGGGAATGACGTCAACCTCTAAAGTATATGATTTAACGCAGATCCCTTTAGAGCATTTGATATTAAAAAGCAGTGAACAAGCCATTACTAAAGATACGCAACAAGCATTGAAAGGATTTTTAGATCAAATGCTGAAAGAGACTCACTCTATAAAAGGGTCTCCACAATGGGACAGAACCTGTCATCGATATTTGACTTCAGGGTGTAAAATTCAGTCCATGTTTCCAACCTTATTTTCCATTGGTTTGGATCTTCATCAACAGATAAGTACAGAAGCTAAGCAACAATTGTTGGCTAAGCATAAAGCGTGTTCCATGGTGAATTATCATGATGCTCGATTTTGTGATGATAAATTCAGTGAGTGTGGTTCTCTCCCTGAGCCCATACGTCGACAACAAGTATTGACTGTACCAGATTTCACTGCTTGGGTTGGTTCTGAACCGATCGACAAGGGAAGAGTTCTTGATAAGATCATCGCTCAGCACCTGAAGAAAAAAGGGCTAACACTGGCTAATCCATTTGTGTTCAGAGGTTTTATTGCCCACGAATATGCTGAAAAAATTGCCAAGAGGACGATGTTTCAAGATGCATCGGACTCTCCAATTATTTTTCATGGGCCAAGAACGCATTGTTTACAAGTTTGTTCGTTGCTTGATCAAAAAGAGATGTCTACCAGTGACTTGAACTTAATTCTAATTTTTCGTGCTTGGATGTTCTTTTTTGATTCTCAGGAGGCAAAGATTCCTACTCACTATGAGCGTTCAAATCGGAGCTATTTTCATGGCTTACCACAACGTTTGACTAGTACGACACCAGGCGGGGTTCATCTCTTATTGTTACAAAAACAACTTTCTGGTTGTGTTAGTCGGGTACTATCTCAGGGGACGATGCTTCAAAAAAGGGAGTTATTGGCGTTATTTTCAATTCCAAGTGAGCATTCAACACACGATGTAGACAAAGATCTGGCGTTTATTCACGAAGTATTATGCGTATTCGAGGCATATATTATTGATTCATACTACAGAGGATTTTCAAAAGCAGGTTATAAGGATTTACCAATGGACTCTGTAGACAGTTATAAAATTAACAGTTTGGAAGCGTTAAATAGAAAGTGTGATTATGAAAAGATCTGTGCGCAACTTAAGAAAGGTTACACTGTCGCAGCCATTTTTCGTCGCACTCACTCTTCACAACCAGAGCATAGAGTGTTTGACAGTGTTGAAGACTACCAATCATTTTACCGCAAAATGAGAAGGTTTAATTCTTTTGGTTATATCACTGATAAACACCTTTCATCTGATGAAGGTGCGAGTCTAAAATCCTTGTTAGCCAGAATTCATGAATTATGATCAAATATCGCTAGCGATATCCAATTTTTACTCTCTGAGCATTTATTACGTGTGTTGATAATCTGCGCAACTATCTGGTTTTAACTATAAATTTACTTGAAGCTCAAGCAGTGAGTCGCTATAGTTCCAATCAGTGTCGGAATGTAGCGCAGCCCGGTAGCGCACTGTCATGGGGTGTCAGGGGTCGGAGGTTCGAATCCTCTCATTCCGACCATTTTTCTTCTTGTTTTATAAGCAAAAAATCCATCATGCCGTACTCGTGATTTTTAAAATGCGCGAGATTTGCGCGAGATTCGCGCGACGCCTCATCGAGTTTTAGCCCTTTTTTACTTACCTAAATATACTGATTTATCAAAGTCTACAGAAATTTATAGTTGTTCATTTTGATTATTTATTCTGTGATCAATAACAATCATCACTGTTGGATGTTGGCATTTTGGGTTTGTATCAATACCAATTAGCTGCGTCTCTTAACACCATTCCTAGAAAGTTATTAAGTTGAATTTTATAGCCTGCTAGATCCAAAGTACGTTTCTAATAACTTTAAGGTATATTGAGCAAGTACCTTGAATATTGGAATAAATAATGAATAGCTATTTTGCACTACATAAAGATTATGAGTATGGTCAGGAATTCAAAACCAGTATGGGTTACGGGTTTAAGCCTGAAAGCTCTCAAAATTGGTTTAAAGAAAGCCTAAAAGGTACAAGAGTTCATCCTACAGAGGGGAGCTTTGTGTACGTAATTCAGCGGGAAAAAGGATCTAAATTCTATCAGCTAGTAGGGAAATACCGGATTGTTAGGTTTAGTAAAAATGATGTTTCATGGGGCAATGAGAAGACTCATAGAGCCAAACTAGAAGAATTGATGGTTCCTAATGCACCAGTTTTTTTAAATGATGCTGCGCTGGAAGAAATTGGCAAGCAAGGTTATCAACTTTTTTATGATGATCTTGTCCAAGAATTAAGAAAACAAAACTCATCGTTTAGACAGCCATTAAAAAAGAACGTAGGCAACATGCTTGATTGGTTGTTAAAAATAGCCATTGATGAACCTCAAAATATGGAAGAACCCTTTGATGAAAGTTATCCAAACCCTGAAGATGCTTATAAGGTGGCGGAAATGAAAGTTCGCAAGGGGCAAGAACGGTTCCGTAAGAATGTGGAAAATGTATGGAAAGGTAAGAAATGTGCAGTCACAGGAATCAATTTTGAGCCGTTATTAATTGCGTCACATATAGTCAGGTTTAGTGACTGTAAAAATGGTGAGCACTGGGATGGTGCAAATGGAATGTTTTTGACTGCTCACATTGATGCTCTTTTCGACAAGCATTTGATTACTTTTGTTAAAAAAGCAGGGAAGTACCAGATAAAATTCTCGAAAAATGTTGAAAGGGAAGCTTTGAGTGCCCTAAAAGTAAATGAATGTGATGAACTGAAAATTGCCGATTTAGAATCTAAAGAATATTCGCGATTTGAAAAATACATGCTGGAACATAATAAAATCTTTGATACTAAAAATAGATAACTTAGAGTAAACAGATGGAAATATTTAATAAAATAAAGCAGATGCCTTATATTCGATACTAAGTTACTCAGGGTTGATAAAAATGACTGAACTAAATGCTCTAG
Source organism: Parashewanella tropica (assembly GCF_004358445.1). Classification (NCBI taxonomy): domain Bacteria; kingdom Pseudomonadati; phylum Pseudomonadota; class Gammaproteobacteria; order Alteromonadales; family Shewanellaceae; genus Parashewanella; species Parashewanella tropica. Next base: position 3,940,778 of record NZ_CP037951.1, on the reverse strand, counting down.
TGACTCAACAGTACCAATCACCATACCACCATCGGAAAAAGGTAACCTTGGTTTCAGTAGTTTCAATTTAGCTTTAACTCATTGAGCTGACATCTAAAATCTCAAACACCAAAAAGTAACTTTTCAGGTAACCAATAAGGAACCAAGTTACTTTTTGTCTTCGCGTCCAGTACCAGTTAAAACATCACTTCACCTTGATTTCGGCAAATGGCACTTCAACCCATTGCACATGATTTTCGGTGTAGATTTTGGTGCTCTTGGCATCGGTGTGTGCCATACGTGATTGTGGATCGATACCTTGCTTATCAAACAAGTGTGCGGCTAATGCTCTGATCTCATGGAATGTTGGTCGTTGCGATAGCGTGAGGTGATCACAACAGCCAACTTGGTCACGTACTTTTGAAAAAGAGCGACTTATGTAGTCTGGGGCAACTTGGGTTAAATGGGAGACTTCTTTACTGAGTGTGTTACTGCAGCGCTCAGGTAAACGGTGAACAACGAAATTGCTGATCAAGCTGTCACGGCTACGGTCAATAATTTGCTTTAACGTATCACCAATGGGTATGGCGACATGTGCCGCTTCTTTATGTTGTACTTTTTGCCTGTGAATATAGAGCTTGCCATAGACCAAACCGCTGGCGGTTAGTTCTGGCTTTTTAAACCAATAGCAGCCGCAGGTTTTGCAGTCAGGTGTTTTCAGGTTGTAGCGTATGCGTGAGATCTCTAGTCTTGCATGAGTAGTTTGCAAGCTTAAATCCATGGCGGTCTGTAGCCATAAAGGTGCTGCAGCATGGATCTCGTGATACCAATCTAACTTTAACCGTTGGCGCTTTTTCTCATTGAGACGTTTACGTTTTTTAAATGAAGCGGGATTCACCGTCATTAAGCTTTCGTCAATGGCATAAGAAAACAGCTTTTTAAGCCATGCTACCTTGCGGTTCTGAACATTGGGACTGGCTTCAGGGTGATATTCAGCAAGGTAGTCGTTAACGTGTTGCAGGCTGATCTCAGACGCTGGCACATTGATGAAGAACTCTTTAACTCTAAGTGCATCTTTTTCCATGGTACGTTTAAAGTCATCAGATGGCTGTTCTTCTTTAAAAATCCGTTTTAGTAGTCCATCCACATGATGACCAAAGTAGCTTTCCGTTTCACTGTCAGCATTAAGCAATTTATCAACCGTGATGCCCACTTTAGGTCGAGCAATACGGTTGTATTCTTTAGCAACAGAAATGGCAACTTCTCTGTCTTTTCCTAACTGCTTGTAGCGACCGTCAACTAATTTAATGCGATAACTACCACGTCGAGCATCATAGTACACATGCTCTGGTAAATGTTTAGTTAGTTTACGTTTGCGAACATCAGCCATTACGCCCTCAACAATGCACTCACATCATCTGAAACTTTAGACATCATTCCGGCTCTTTCGTTGGCAAAGACGTAAGCTTTGCCATCAATAAAGCGCCCCTCAATAATGCCAGATTTTATCCAGCTACGGATAGTTTTTGCTGTTGGCATAGAGCCTTGGTCAAATTCTCGTTTTGCCCATGCAGAAGCACGCATAAGTTTATGGTTCATAGTAAATCTCCTCGTTGAAATACCCAACATTTCACACAGTTCGATTTTTTCATGGTTGGGAATGATTGATTTAAGCGATGGTTCACCGCACTGTTTACTGTTTTTTGCCCTACAAAGGAATGAATACGGCTTATTTTGAGTAGCCGTTTTAGCTCACTGAGCAGAGGGATATGTTGTTTTCTTGCCGCTGCGGCTTCGGCAAATTGGTTCAGATTAATGGCGATAAGCTGCGGATCTCTTGCGTGATTAACAGAGTTAACTTGCTCTGATTCTAAAAATTCATAAACGTCCCAAAACAATTGCAGTTGGGGGTGATCACGACTGGTCGCTTGCTGTCTTTCTTTGGCTATGGCTTCAAGTAACTGTTGAGTTTCTTCTACTTGCCATTGAGGGAGCTGAAATATGCTTGCCATGGCTTCCATTAGTGAGCAGAGTTGAGCATGATTTTTAGCGATGCGATTACTGCGAATATTGCACTCTTGTTTAAGCCGCTTTCGATGTAAAGGCATTCTTTCTTTAACAATAGAAAGAACCTGATCTTCATTCAAAATGGCTTTGAGCATAAATCCTGATACCTGCTCGATTTCAGCTGACTCTAACCACTCAGCTGCTTCAAGGCTTTCAGAAGTTTGGCTTTTGCCATCAACAGGTAGTTTTACAATCCGCTGCAATATGGCTTTGTCGGCTTGCACATCAAAGTTTTGCTCAATAAGAATGGCACCACGAAATTTAGGGTTACGAGTTTCATTGTCGTTACTTTTTATTCCACGAGTGCATGTAGGTCGCCCGTTGTACAACATCTTGAACTCTTCCCAATCAAAGCGAGCAAACTTGGAATCTTTACTGGGATCTCTTTCGGCTTCACTGATCACCAAAGGAAGATTCCCCACTTGTGCTAATGTCCTCGCTCTACCTGATGGTGTAGCATTATTGGGATCAAAGCCCTCATAGTCTGAGCGACCACAACACTTCCATAAAAACTCAATAAGAGTGGTTTTACCGCCACCGGGTTCACCCGATAACTCGAAAAAGCAGTAAGTTTTTTGTAGCTTGCGGATCTGCTCAGCAAATAGACTTCCAAACCAAAATACCAGAGTGACAAATGCCTTTGCTCCAAAGGCTTGCCATAGCTTGTTAAAACAGTCGGAATTGAACTGCTCAAGGTCGATATTAATATTTAGTTGTAGTGAGTAAATGGATTTAACGGTGAGTGGTGGAATGTCGAAGTATTCATCTTCATTGAGGTGATAAATCCGTCCTTTCTTAACGGCAATGTCATTAAAAATATAGGACTCGTGCTCAACGCTGTAGCCCATGTAATCCAGAGCTTGAACTTGCTTGATATCATAAAGCTGCTTTTCTACTAAGTGATCGAGCTGATGCGTATTCCCACGAAAAATCGCACCTGATGCTACTGTTAATAAGCGCCTTTTAAACTCATAGCTTGAGCTGAGTTGGCAGCCTGTAAACGTCGTTTTTATCGAGTAGTTTTGGTGAGGAAAGTCAATTCGAAAAGCATAGCGAACTTCTTTGGTATCATTAACTTGGTATGAGTAAAGTGCTTTTGGAAAGCACTTGGATAGCAGCTTTATTTTGCTGGACTCTCTCATTGCCTGAGCTTTAATTTCAGCTTGATTGCTTTTATTCAAATCATTTTCTGCAAGTTGTTCTTCTACCTTACGGCAGTTTTTCACATCAATGGTGAACCAGTACAAAGAGCAGTTAAAATCAAAAGTAAATTCGGTATAACCCTGCTTTTGATAGATCAATAAAGCCTTATCCATAGCTGATCTTGTGACCAGTAATTTGCCAAGGTGTCGGTAATGCTCAAGATGTTCAGCTGTCATCTTTTCCCTTAAAAGCAGTTCATTCCAATCCAGTTTTATTTTGGCTGTGTAGGGTTGAGCAGCTGTGGCTTGCCAACCCAGTTTTCTTGCTTTATCAACAAACTTTTGAGTAAAGGATTCGCCAGCATTACCCGTATCAAAGGCGAAGACTAAAGTAGGTTTGGGCTTACCAGCTAGTAACACCTCAAGGTGTTGGAGTGCTTTTTCAGGAAAGTTATTACAGCTCATGGTACTAACGGCAGTTACGCCAGAATGGATCAGGGCAATGGCATCAAATATTCCCTCAGTTAGCCATAACTCTTGAGGCAGGGTATCGACGCAAAAATTGGGAGCTTGCCACCACTCCCCTTGGTACTTGCCTTTGAATACCGCTTTTTTACTGCCAAAACACTCAGGTTTATCAATTAACCTTTCCCAAGTGGTGCCATTGGTTAACGTGAATTTGACCGTCGAACTACTAAAGCCAGTAGTTTTATCAGTATAAGAGCCCTGTTGATACCAATCTTTGATAAGGCTGAGTGTGAAACCTCGTCCGTATTTTAAGTAAGCATCAGCGGTATCGGTTGAACCCTGATTTTCATCATTGACAGGAAAGCGTTCGCTCCAAGAGTTAAATAGATCAGGGTAAAGTTGTTTGATATGCAGCTCATGTCCGCATTTGTTTAATCGTCCACAGCGAAGTAACCAAGGTTCATTTTTAGAAGTATAGAATTCTCTTTTACCGCAGTTAGGGCAAATGCCTTGTTGTAAAAAGTCGGTACTTTGCTTTTTGAAATCAAAGTCTCTCGGTAATCGGCGTAACACTTCTTGATATAACTCTGGATACATCTCAATACTCCACAGCTAACGATAAATGGAAATTACAATTTTGATTGTAAAAATAATTCGACTTTGCGGACATCGTATCTAACAAGTCCAATATACTTTCCCTCGGGGCGAGGAAACTTTCTGTGTCTTTTCCATCGCCAGAGCGTTGCTCTATGGATGCCAAAGTGATCACATAGCTGAGAATTAGTAAACCAAATTTGCCTGACGATAATTGTTGGTTTTGCTCTCATAAAAACACCTTTATACAATTTAAGTTGTATTTAATGGTTGGTATGAGTACATGATGACCAATTACTTGTAAAGTCCACTTTTACCTAAAACGACCTCATTTACCCCAAAGTGCGCTAACTACTTGATTTACCGTGTAGAGAATGAGTTTTAGACAGCTTCTATTAAGCTTGTAGAAATTAGCCTTAATACCATCAATGAACGGTAGGTAAGGTGTTAAAGCTATTAATCTTTTTGCGTTATATAGGCTAGGTGTTCGATTTAAACCTCACTTTGTCAGGGGCATAATTCGTTTTGTCTTGGCGGTGTTGCCATGACGACATTATCTAAGTTAAAACCGTCAGAGTTGAAGGTTGTAGGCATTGCTGCACTGGGTGGTGCATTAGAGTTTTACGACTTTATGATCTTTGTTTTTCTTGCCAATACCATCAGCCCACAATTCTTCCCAGCCACACAACACATCAACTCACTATTAGGGCTCTTTAGTGCCTTTACAGTTGGGTATCTTGCAAGACCAATAGGTGGCTTGGTATTCAGTCATTACGGAGATTTACGAGGTCGAAAAAAAGCATTTTATGTCTCCATTCTATTAATGGCTGTTCCGTCTTTACTGATAGCAACCCTACCTAGTTATCAACATATTGGATTCATAGCACCTGTCGTTCTTGTTTTACTGCGAATAATACAAGGGCTAGCTGTGGGCGGTGAAATTCCCGGAGCGATAACCTTTACGTTTGAGCATGTAGATGCAAGCAAACGAGGTCGAGCTATCGTTATTGTGTTCTTTGCTCTCAGCCTAGCGGTCTTGTTCGCTCAAAGTGTCACAGCTTTGCTGCATTCATTGTTAACCCAAGCGCAATTTTACCTTTGGGGCTGGCGCATAGCCTTTCTAATCGGTGCGATTTTGGGTGTTGTGGGTGGATATATGAGGAAGAACGTATCAGAAACACCTTTTTTAACTCAATCAAAAGTCAGCGAAAAGAAAGCTATATCCCTGCTTTACATCTAATCAAAAATCATTCCTCACAATTGTTACAGGGCTTGTCGATCTTATGCTTGGATGCTGTCAGCATGTTCATACTGTTCCTTTACATGCCCACCTATTTAGTGAATTTTAAAGTGCATCAGCCAATTGCGGCTGATGAGGTGCATCTAATAAACAGTATCAGCTTAGGTGTATTCTCAGTATTTATGCTGCTATTTGGCTACCTTTCAGATCATCTTGGCAGAAAAAAGCTGATCCTTATTGGCTCGATGCTGTTAATTCTTTTACCTTATCCAATGTTTAATATCTTGCTTAGTAGTTCGACTAAAGCGGTATTGGTTTCACTCATTATTTTTGGTGTTTCTTTTTCTTTAGTGGCATCAAGTTACGGTGCAATGTTAGCCGAACTCTTTCCTGCAAAAGTAAGATATACAGGCGTTGGTCTTGCTTACAATCTTGCTTTTGCTGCGTTTGGTGGAACTACGCCACTCATTGTCACTTACTTGATAAAAGTCACCAAGAACCCTTTAATGCCAGCATATTACTTGATGCTACTTGCAGTGCTAGGTTTGTTAGGAACATTAACGATAAAGCCAAACAAGCTTTATTGAACCATCTTTTTTGAGCCGTGGAGTCAACATGCTTCCAGTAAACGATATGATGCTGTTTGTCGATGTGGTTAAGTACAAAAGCTTCACCGCAGCGGCAGAGAAAAATGACAAAACGGCAGCAGCTGTCAGTAAACGCATCTCACAGTTAGAAGCTTCTCTAGGTGTTGAGCTGTTAAAGCGCACAACTCGAAATTTAGCACCGACAGAAGCAGGTGAAATTCTCTATCGGCAGTGTGCGAATATTCAGTTGGAACTTGGCTCTGTATGTGATCAAGTTATTGACGTTCATAACAACCCTAAAGGCAAGATCAAGATATCAGCGTTACAAAATTTTAGTAACCTAGTGCTATCAGACATACTGGAAAAGTTCTTAGCTAAGTACAGTGATGTTGAACTTGAAATCACACTCGATGGCGCACTCGGACCTCTACCACCCATAGGTGAATATGATATTGCCTTTAGATGTGGGCGCTTAGAAGATTCATCAGCGATATCAAGATTGGTGTTTACACACGGCTATACCGTTTGTGCCAGTAAGTCATACTTGCAGCGAAATGGCACACCGAAAACCCTCAATGAGCTTACAAAGCACAACTGCCTCGATTGTCATCATGGTATTCAACTGAAAGAAAGAGTTTGGACATTTTTTGATGGTGATGAAGCCTATAATATTCCAGTCAAAACCAATGTGTTCACCAATAATGCGCTCTTTGTAAAACACCTTGCTTTGAGTGGCGTGGCTTTGACTTATGCTCCGACCTTTATTGTTGCCGATGCCATTAATGCTGGCTTGTTAGTTCCATTACTGAGCCAGTATAAAACAATCACAAACTCAATTTATCTGATCCACCCTCATACCAACAAGAACTTACCCAAACGAATACGATGCTTTATTGATTTTGTATTCGAGAACTTATCAGTGCCATCAATACAGCTTGAACAACAAGGACGATAGAGAAGTTTATGCCTTTTTTACTGGATCATGTATTAATTTGGAGTCGCTCATTTAATGAGTACCAAAAGATATTTTCACTCACTAATGATGACTTAGGCAAAAAAATCTTAGGTTGTGCTGATGGCGCGGCGTCATTCAATGTTACAGCAACATCATTAGGATTTAATGTTACTTCTTGCGATCCCTTGTACGGCTTAGAGCCGAAAGAAGTAGCTAACAAAATCAAGACATCTTGCGAGTTAATCTATCCCAAAATTGTCAGCTGTGCCGATGATTTCAATTGGAACTACTTTAAAGATCCCCAAGAGTTAAAAGCCAGACGGCTATTGGCATCAAAGACCTTCTTAGATGATTTTTCGAAAAGTGGAGATAGTGGAAGATTCATTAATGCAAAGCTGCCAAGACTACCGTTCAAAGACAATAGCTTTGACCTAGCACTATGTGGCAATTTCTTATTTTTATACTCAGAGATTTTGTCGACAGACCTCCATATCAAATCAATACTTGAGTTGGTAAGAGTCGCAAAAGAAGTACGGATTTTTCCGTTGATTGGTAATGATAGAAAAACACCGATGCAGTTAAATCATGTTCTTAAAGCACTTGATAAGCTACCCGTTGAATATCGAATTGTTAAGGTCAATTATCACTTTACCAAAGGCGCAAATCAGATGTTGCAAATCAAGAAAAGACTAAGGTGATCCAAATGCCACAAGAAATGCTCGATGAAGGCACAGGCATTAATATTGTCTACCAACAAAATCAGAACGCCGTTGCTGATATGTGGTTGATACATGGCTTCACTGAATGCAGTGATAGCTTATTGGGAGTATTCGAAACATCAATCACTGAACAACTGAACATATTCATTCCCGATCTCCCTGGATTTGGTAAAAGCCGATTTGAAGAACAATATCGAGATTTAAGCAATGTGATAGCTTTACTTGAACAGCTAATATCAAGGCACTCAGCAGACAGACAACTCATCATTCTTGGTCACTCATTGGGAGCCACCTTAGCCACCATTCTCACATCTAAATTAGATAATGTAGTGTTATTTTTAAATGTTGAAGGGATGCTGGTCGAAGACAAAATTAACGCCCGTTCTCTAACTAAAGCTTGTGAGTTCGAACGCCCAAATGAATTTGTTGAATATATGTGTTCTCGATTAAAAATAGGTGCTGAGTTAGATAGGTTTATCAAACGTTATCTGGAAAATGTTAAAAAAGCTGATCCTGAGATTATTCATGCATGGGCAAAGTCCTCTACAGAGTTGTTAGCCGGAAATGTTGTTGATTTAATCTATCGAAATTTGAAGTGTGAAAAGCTATATGTTTATGGTGAACATAGCATGTCTAGGCTTGAGCTTGAACGTGTAGAAAAAGCTAAGTATGAGAGAGTTAGGATAAAAGAGGTAGGGCACTGGCCGATGCGGGAACAGCCTGATGAATTTTGGCTACTCATCAGTGAAGTTGTAGCCAATATTCTTAATTAAAAAAGATTTATAGAGCCTTTAGCTTGTCATTGATCTTATTAATACATTCCAAAATATTATTAGTTTCTTTCTCAATAACATCTTCGTTGACATTTGTAATTATTTTTTCTCTATTAGCTTTTGGAACACTGTAAGGATAATATCTGGTTTTATTTTTATCGCCACCAATGGATTTCCATAGTTCAGGACAGTAACTCTTATCACTCCGAATAACCCATACTTTCATATCTGATTTGATATTATAAATTCCAAAATATATTAGGGGCTTATCGTTATACTTTTTATGGCTTCTATTTAAGTGAAACTCTTTCCAGTTAAGAGTATCTAGTCTTCTATCTGACTGAGTGCCGTTATAATCAGTGAATTTTTCTAATTTTAATGTATTACAGTTTTCAATCTTAGAAAATAAATTTTCTTTGAATAATTGTAATCCAGATGGCTGATGGTCTATCAGTATTTGTAGAGCTTCACTATGATTCTTCCAAATTTTTTCACATAAGTCAGATAATTTCTCATTTGGCACAATGTTCTTCCTTACTAACATGTCAAGGTAATGTTCTAATATAAATTTCTCTTCACTTGTTAAGTTTGAGTCCGCTTCTTTTCTGTTTAAAATTTTTGCTATTGAATTTGAAACAGCTGAATAACTAGAAAGAAGATATTGTTTATTATTTTCTTCTCCACCTTTAAAGTCATTTGAAGGCCATGACTCATCTTTTGTCAAAAATATAAAATAGTTACTGTAACTTTTATATGTTCTGTCTACATATTTTCTATACTTTTTAAGCTGACCATTACTTTCTATATGATTAATTTTGTTTTCTATCGCAAATACGAACTTATTACTTTTATCTATAATCAATAAGTCAATATCATTTTTCTCTCTTAATATTTCTATGTCTCTATCTTGTTCAGGGAGATATATGTATTTTTGTAACTTTGTAATCAGGTTTTCATTTTCAAATGCATATCCATGTCTGCTATTATTTTTAGTTATATTTATTGTTTCTTTTAAAAAGCTTTCAAAAAAATATTTTGACAATACTTCATTTGAGTTATTAAATAACCATGACAATGTATTTGAATGTTTGGTTTCATAATGTGAAATCCCAACAATTTCAAAAACATTTGTATTTTTAACTGAATTTAGCAGTTCAGTTAGAGAGTCTTGAACTAAATCGTTGTAGATAAACTCTTCAACCTTAGCAAGTTTAGCATCCGTTTGAACATTGCTCATTTTTATTCTCAATCACAATTTATACAGAAGTAATAATTTGTTACTTGTTTTAATCAGGTGTTCAATAGTACTACACATCGCTGTTTTCTCAACCAAATAAAGTTTTCATAAAGACAATCCACGTCTTCACTCTAAAACTCACTTCGAGCTGTCTCACGTAAAAAAGGCTTTTTTGGCAAAATATTTTGAGCTATAACTTGGTGGAATATTGAGACGTTTGGAGTGGAGTTACTATTGAAAAAGGCAGATGTATTTTTACATTGGAGACTTATCTTAAGTAATCTTAATACAAGCCTTACAAGTATCCTTTTTACGCAAAACCCAAAACAAACCAAGGCAAACGACCTGAATTACAACGGGCAGCATAAAACTCACTTTATAGCTGTTAGCTAAAGAAAGGTACTGATTTGATAGAGTGACAATTAACCCAATCAGGAACTGGATTAGAAAAACCGAAGTAAACACTACAACATTCAATGCCGTATTTGCCCTGCCAGAATGTGTCTTTTGGAAATGTTTAGTCATTGCTGCATAGGACAAATTAAAAATTTGTGATACCAAACTTAACAACACCCACCATATCCACTCGTATTGACCATGAACAGTGATGATCATCAGCTCAATAACGATATAAATGATCACCAGACCAGCCAAAATATTCTCAAGTGGTTTTTCATAATAGCGTGCAATTTTAGCTATAAAGCCAGTCGATAATAGGCTAACAGTCATTGCTATGCCCATTAGCATTAGATAATCATCAATTGTGCTTTGTTTAGCATTTGAAACTGTCTGTAGCCAGTTCTCAACCCAAAGCCCATGAATCGCCATAAAGCTAGGTAAAACACCTGTGGTAATTATCGCAATCGTCCAAAAGTATTTAGATTTAAAAATTACGGCAATGCCTTTTAGTTGGCTAGCAACGCTGGATTTCTCAGTAGCGATTTTGCTCTCTGGCACAATGAGAATGATAAGTAAGGCAACACCGAACGCCAATAAACTAAAGCCGACGTTTAAAGCTTGCCATCCCAAATGCGTTACCAGATAATCAGTAGGAGTGGCTGATAAAAGGATGCCAACACCACCAAAAGTCATCATGATCCCATTCAGCATCGGGATCTTTTCACTTGGAAACCACTGCACGATCATTTTAAATGCTGCCATTAACCCACCTGACATTCCAATGCCTAGCAAAGCGTGACCGATAGCGATTATCTCAATGCGATTTGTGATCCCGGATATCAACAACCCAAGCCCTCCGATAACGAATAGGCAAGACTGAACTTTCTTAGAACCATAGTTATCAAGCAATGTTCCGAGTGGGATCTGAAATAGGGCGTAAGCAAGAAAATAGGTGGCATTTAATAACCCAAGTTCAGACGGAGTAGCTTTAGTTAATTGCAGTAGAGTAGGCACTAAAACCGCATTCATTGTTCGAAACAAGCAGCTGAGGATAAAGGCGAGAGCAAACGGTAAAAAAACGATAGCAAAGGCTTTTTTGAAAGTGATGTTTTTAGACTCGTAAGCAGCGTTTAACTTCAATGCTGTCATAACTATTACCTTGTTTTTGTTAAGAGTCTTATTCCGTCAATCACCTTAATCTTGATAACAAATTTAACTAACATAGTTTTCAATGGCTTATAAAATAGTTGGTTTCGTTAACTAAATTCATTCAACGAATTAATAGGTTATGAATTAAATCTAGCCATTGTTAGTGAAATTCAGTCAGCTTAAAAGTTAGCGTTCCTTTTAGTCAATGAGCTAGAAATTAATCTTTGGTTAACTTTGATTGTGAAGTGGTAAGAAAAGGGTTAACAGCAGAAACAGAATGGACTCACTATACGAGGTGGTCTATGACTCAAATAATCCAGTTAGTACCATCAACCTGCAGCGTTGATGAAATGCTAGAGCAATGGCGAACAACATATCCAAATCTATCGTCCACACTAACCCTATTTTTAATCGAATTCCCAGAAGCCAAAATCCCTCTAAAACTGTTTGCCTATTACCTTTCTGATGCTCTCAGAGTGTTCGATGAATCACTGTTTGGGATCTGTTTAGCACAAGCCATCAAAAGTGATGAGGGTTCAGAGCTGCAAGGCGATGAATGTGTGTGCGATAGATTTTTTGAAGCCTTAACCTACATAGCCGCAGATCTCTTACACAATATCAAAATAGAAGATCAGCAAGGCTCTGAATGGCGAATAGCTGATGGCATTTACTTCACCGATTGGTTTGTACTGAACCCAACAAGGTTAAAGCAGCAAGAATTAAAACAGCTGAGTATTGAACCTTTGTACTCAGAAAAACAGACCGTCAGGCGTGCTCAGCAGGTATTGAAAAGTAAGATGTATTTAGCGGCTTATCCTTAAAAGATTACATAAAGATAAAAATTCTTTATTATTAAGAAACTTAATTACTAGCATTTTTATGGACGAACAATGCTTAAAATTACACCGATATTAATCTTATTCTTTGTTTTTACTAATACCGTATTAGCAGATACTGTACAAAAATCATCTAAAGCGGACTTTAAAATAGGCTTAGAAAATTATAAATCACAAAACTATGAAATAGCCTTAGAGTGGTTTACCAAAGCTGCTAATAAGGGTGATGCAGATGCTCAACACAATTTAGGTATTATGAATGAAAGTGGGCAAGGTACGCCCAAAAATAATCTTGTTGCTTTTAAATGGTTTACTCGCGCCGCTAATCAAGGTCTTTCAGTTGCTCAATATAATCTAGGAGTGATGTATCAAAAAGGTAAAGGTATACCAATAAATGAAACTAAAGCTATCCATTGGTACACCAAAGCAGCGTATCAAGGTGATGTTTTAGCACAATTTAATCTTGGTGTAATATATGAGAACTCCGAACCTTTAATTGAAAATTATAAAATAGCGAGACGGTGGTATACCAAGGCCGCAAATCAAGGTTATTCTAATGCTCAACATAATCTAGCACTGATATATCAAAAGGGTATAGGTACACCTAAAAACTATAGAATTTCTCTTCAATGGTTCACCAAGGCGGCAAATCAAGGAAATTTAGCGTCTCAAAACAATTTAGGGTTGATGTACGAAAGAGGTCAAGGCACGCCGCAAAGCTACAAAATAGCATTAAAGTGGTATACCAAGTCTGCTAAACAAGGCTTTGCTATGGCTCAACATAATATAGGTGTGATGTATTACAAAGGTAAAGGTATGCCTAAGAATTACATTAAAGCTAAACAGTGGTTTATTCTTGCTATTGCTAATGGATATAGTGAGTCCGAAAAAGCAGTATTAAGTCTTGAAAGGAAGATGTCTCCTACTCAAATAGAGAAAAGCCAAGAACTGGCTAGTCAATGCTATGAATCTGATTATAAAAAATGCAATTAGAGTTGCAAGGTACAAACAATTAACTTTGAATTAGCATGTTCACGTAAAGTTAAAACCCATTAGGTTAATATAAATTAGCCTTCAGTAACTTAGTAATACTCATAAATAGCCTGCTTAACGACACCCAGCACTTGTCCATCTTCAAACTTGATCAATGGGTAGTTTGGATTAAAAGACTTCAAATAAGTGGCATCAGCTTCATCGACAATTTGCTTAAAACAAGCAGATGATGAAGTTGGTAGTTTAGCGATAACCAAGTCACCCGATTCGTATTCTGATGTGGACTCAACAATGAGAATACAGCCCTCAGAAATACAGCGATGTCCTTGACCTTCCATTCCGTCACCACGAACTTTAATCGCGTAGCCATCTTCACCGACATTTGTGCTGGATACTTCCCACCAAGCATCAATCATATCATCTGTGATTTCATCTCTGTTTCGTGGCCAATTAATCACTTGCTTGAGCGTTAATAATGGAACACGACGGATAACTGCATTGGTTTTGAGATCTCTTGAATAAGTATCACCAATGCCTTCCATCAACCATTTAGGACTAACGCTTAGTTCATTACATATAGGCAAGAAGTAACGAGAATTTTTAGTAATGCCAGTGAGCATACGACTGATTGCTTGTTGCCTGATCCCAATACGAGATGCAAGTTCAGACTGATTAATACCAGCCTCTTTCATGACAAAATCAAGCCGTTCTGCAAGTGTATTCATACTCAAACCTAAAATCATCTAAACAAGTGAAAGTGTAGAAAAATGGATAGCTACTCAAAAAATAGTAAAGATTAAACTTTTGTTTTCCCGAATCGAGATAAATTATCACAGAACGTGGTAATTCACACATTTAAGAGTCTTAATCTTGGTTTAAGAAAGCTCATCTCACTTACAGTTTTTACTTGCTGGTGGATTGTTTATGTTCTTCACCCTAAAAGAGATGAATACGGTAAAAGTGAAAAGTCCTCTCTAAAAACTAGTGCAGGATTCGCAAACTGATGGCGTTTGCCGTAGCTTCTGCCAGCAAATGCCGTAACCTTTGCCAGCATTTGCCGTACAAGTAAATTTAATCGTTTGAAAACCCTAAAAGACTGACTTTTAACTGTACAAATATCCATCATGGCGATAATCTCAGACTTACAATGTGCGGTTGTTCTTCACTATGTTGGAGGTCGTAATGGCGAGGGTTGAAATTCGTTTAACGGACGATGAAAAATCTAACTGGAAATCATACTGTAAAAGCCAAGGTGTTTCTGAATCTGGCATGATGCGACAACTCATCAAACACTCTGTTCCTGACATTGCTTATAATGAACCTTTCAAACAAGCCAAAACCAATAAAATCACCATTCGGCTATCCAGCCATGAATTTGTAAAGCTGGAATCCCAAGCCAAAGCTGAGGGCTATATAAATCCAACAAGTTGGGTAAAGGCTTCGGTTACTGCAAGTCTTCAGCGCAATCCAATCATCACTGACTCAGAAGTAAATGCACTCAGAGAATCAAACCGTCAACTGGCTGCTATTGGGCGTAACCTGAATCAAATCGCCAGAGTGCTCAATATCGAATTTAGGGAAAGCAACAAAGTCACCAAAGACATGATAGAAATGCTAACCAAACGTCTTAATGGCCACAGAACGAAAGTGAACAAGCTTATTCATCAAAGCTATCACCGTTGGCAACTTGAGAGCGAAGAAATATATACTATCAATGACTATCGAATAGCTAATAACGAGAGTGTTATAGCTGAATAACAAATGGACTTATGAAAAAAATACTCTTTCTTTGCACTGCGAACATACAAAGAAGTAAGACCGCTGAGGTTTACTTTACCGAAACAAAACCGAATAACACTTATAAGTCAGCAGGGTTAAGCTTTAAATTGTGTGAGAAGTACAATAGCCAAATTTGCAGTGAAGAAATGCTCGATTGGGCAGATATTGTGTTTGTGATGGAGCCTGAACATATCAAACGCATACAGCAATATACTAACGATAAATACCTGCATAAGATCATTAATCTAGAAATTGAAGATAAATATCAATTTATGTCGGATAGCTTAGTCGCTGAGCTGGATAGAAAAGTGAGTTGTTTTTTATAACCAGTGTGCATTGAGTTCGTACCGTAATTTGCTAACTATCAAAAAGAAAGCCGATACAGACAGCTATAATGTGCAGAAAGAGAGGTAACTGCAATGAGTAGCCTAACTAACGACACTATCTCAGGGCTATTATCAGGTGATGTTAGATACAAATCCAACCGCATCAAGTCACTTTCTCGATACAGCAAAAAGCCGCCAGAAGTCATGGTGAAAATAAGCGGTTATTGCTACACAGCAGCTCATACCCAAAGCCATTTTGATTACATCAGTCGTAATGGAAAGCTGGAAATTGAAGATGAATGTGGTCAGGTCTACCAAGATAAACAGTCACTCCATCTTTTAGCTAAAGACTGGGAAGAACCGCAGAGCGAAACCAAAAGACACACTCGTCATAGTACTCACATTGTTCTATCCATGCCTGATGGTACCGAACCCAAAGCCGTAAAAAAAGCCGTAAGAGAGTTCGCAAAAAAGACATTCGCCAACAATCACCAATACGTTATGGCGCTGCACACTGATACCGACAGTCCACACGTTCACCTAACCGTTAAGAATCTTGGGTTTGATGGTAAACGCTTACATGTTCGCAAAGGGTTGCCGCAGATATGGCGTGAACGTTTTGCTAAAGAAATGGAAAGGCAAGGCATAGCAGCTGAGGCTACGCCTAGTTTAAGAGCCGCAAAATTAATAAATACACCAATTAAAGCCCAAACCCACGATATGCAGGTTTTAGATTGCCATTAAGAGCCATCTCAATCAGCATTCGTTGATATGATTAACCAAGAGATATACCACGTCATTATAGTCAACACCTTTGATTACCATTCGGCAAAACTTTTTATTTATCCCTTTTCTGAGTTGAGTTAATGCACAAATTTCTCCACTATTTGGTGGAGTCTTATTCCCAATTTGATAGGCCAAATGGAAAAATATCCAGTTAGTTTAGGCGGGATTTTCCGCCTCTTGATAGTTATAAGTACGACAAATACTAGAGTTATAGATATGGCTCTGAGCCAACTTTGTATATCTAAAATATATTTAAAATCAAGTTGTTGTGCCGCCAGGTATATTCAGTATTCTGGTAGAAACAATGAATTATTGGAAGGATTATGAGCCATCAAAGCCATACGCTTTCTAGCGGTGTGGTTATTAAAGTCCGACTGTAATCCGTAATGTTCAAGAACTGGAATCTTTAACTGATTTATTGGCCGATATAATGTCTACTAAAGAAGATAATGTTCGTAACGGTCGTATCGTTGAATTGATTGCAAATACAATAAGTGCTTATGAAGATCAATTGCCTGAAATTATAGAATTCATCAATGACGTATCTGCTTCCGCAGAAAAACCTACTTCCGTTTAGATCTGTATACTCAAGGTAATAGGCTCATTGAATGTTCAAAAAAACTCATACAGCACAAAACTACAGGTTTAACTTATTGCATTTGAGATCACATCCCTGATAAACCCAGTGCAACAACTATAACCAACTCAAACTGACGTGGTTTAATGGATATGAAAAGAAGCAGATAATGAAAACGCATTAGCTCGTATCGAATATTTAATGACAGTTGCTGAGCCGGATACAAAAGAGGGTGAGGAATTAGAAGCTTTGCTTACGCTTGTTGAAGACTTTGAACAAAAAGCTTATCCAATTGAAGCTCCAGATCCTGTTTAAGCGATTAAATTTCGTATGGAGCAGCAAGGTCTACAGGTGTAGACCTTGTGCCATCTTTGGGACAGCGCAACGGTGCGACTGAAATCCTAAAATATCAAAGAGGCTTGATATTAAGATGCTCCACAAATTACACGAAGGGTTAAAGACCCCTCTTGAATGCCTGATTCATGGATGCCTTCTTGTCTGGATTAATACAGATTATTTTTAACATGATTTATTCTTTTCTCTCACCCAATAAGCTGTACCATTGGTTTTTTTCATTTCAAAAAGGTCAATAGCCATCAGTAAGTCGCTTAACTTTTTAAAGCCATAATTACGTTGATCGAATGAAGCATGATTTGATATGTGACTTCCAATTCCTCCAAGCTGTGCCCAGCCGTCTTCTTCCTCAACCGCTTCTATTGCTTGTCGCAATAAATTGATGAGCTTTGTTTCACGCTTTAAATCATCACCATTGAGTAATTTTACTTCTTCCTCTTGTTCAACTTCAGCATCAAGATACAAAAACCTTGAACAAGAATTCACAAAAGCTGGCGGTGCTTTGCGTTCACCAAAGCCGATGACAAATTTACCGTCAGCCAAAGCTCTGGTAACAAGTGGGGTAAAATCACAATCTGACGAAACTAGGCAAATAGTGTCTACGTTTTTGGTATACAGCACGTCCATTGCGTCTATTACAAGAGCAATGTCAGTGGCGTTTTTTCCTTTGGTTAAGTCAAACTGTTGAATTGGCTGAATGGCAAACTCATGTAGTACCTCTTCCCAGCCTTTAAGGTTCGCACTTTTCCAGTTGCCATAGGCTTTACGAATGTTCACAACGCCAAACTTGGCGAGTTCAGATAGCACTACATCAATTTTTTTGGCTGGCGCATTGTCTGCGTCGATAAAAAGCGCAATTTTTTCCTTGTCTTTCATTTTTCATCCTGAAACTGTTGATAAATTACTATTGATACTTTACTGCTAACACTACCTAATAATCTTAATATTTTCTTTCTTTATATTTAATACATAAGGCCTTCGGGGCTTACTTGAATTACTGATTACTTTAGCTTTACTGCTCTTATCACTTATTGGCTCTAAACAATCGATTAAAGTTTTTGGCATATTAATTTCCTTCAGGTATGCTTTAAACATAAATTTATCTTTACTCTCGCTTTGCCCCCCAAGTACTCCACCTTTTTCAGTATTACCAAATAGGATTTCAACTGCCTTAGGGCATAGATTATCAATTTCGCCTTTCAATTGATCACTAATTGATTTTTCATTTTTAGCAGCATCTAATTTTTCACCCGTGAAAAGGTAATATAAGTTTGTGGCCTTCAATTTGCCTAATTCAATATTGTCTTTGAGAAAAAATGGCTTTCCTACGTTATCAAGCCAAGTGTACAAATACATAGCAGACCTTAGATTTAACATTCCTTCGAATAGCTTTTTACTCTTTTCGTATATTTTAAATTGATATTTTGGCTTTAAGTCGCTTGCACCTTCGCTTACACCTTTGATAGCTCGGCAATAAAATTTGATTGATATATCGTCTTTTTTTAATTCACTATCAAATTTATTGCCTTTTTTTAATTTTATATCAAATGTATTGGATTCTTTTAAAACAGGTATTTGATTAAAGTCTCGCACCTGATTTGTATGGTTTAATTTTTTTGGTAATCGTTCATATTTTAAATATTCACCTGCAAAAAAGTTACTTTCTAGTTGTAAGCAGCCAATCATCAAAATAATTTCATCTAGTTCAGACTTTACTGGCTCTACAAGGTTATAGTCATGTAATTTTTTACAGCCTGCGTCAGCAAAATCACAAAAACTAGTTTTATATATTTCATTACCAAAATCAAATAAGGAGATACGATCGTGATAACGTGAATATCTTCCCATCAGTAGTTTTAAATTCGACTTGAACTCTTTATTTTTACGATGTAACCGCTTTGATTTAGACGTATTATCATTTACCGATTTATCGCAAGAAAAAGATAGGATAATAGAGTACTCATCATAAAACACAATATATTTATTAGGTTTCTCTTGTGATTTAATAGCCTTGTTAAAGAATGGCTCCTCCTCCATTAATAGGTGTGCACTTGCTGGATTTGAAAAGCGAGGGTTATTAGGGTACATTTTTGAGTTTATAATATGTTCTTTTTTAATATCGGTCACATCGAGGAGTTCACTACCCTTTTCAGCTTTAATCGAAAAATCAAAGAGATGCACATTTAGAACTTCATACAAATCCTTTTCTTGTACTTTCAAAGTATTACCTTTTACAAAATTGACATGTATAGAAGATGTATTTAAACATGAAAAAATATGACTAATATTTTCGTATTTTTTATATTGAGAAAAAATCTTAACCCATTTTTTTAAGTCTCTTATGAACTTATCTTCAGAAACACTACCTTCTAATAAAATAACAATTAGCTCAATATATTTAACATCATACCAATCACAATCATTTAATATTAAATGTTGGCAAACTTCATAAGCTTCATACCCTTTAGTAAAAGCATTGCAGATTAAAAGTTTCTTGGGTTGATATTCAGGGGCTAACATTTTAAATACATACTCCGTTTTAAGCAGCGACTAGCTCGCCTACTATTCTATTGTGATTCGTGTTTGTTCTATTCACTTTCAAAAGCGACAAAAGCGATAATGCGTCAACACCAAAAACTTCATTCGCTTTGGAATAAAAGCGAGTGTCTAATGTAGTACGCCCAAAACTAAGGTAGATGGCGGCGCTGCAACCATGTTCATTTTTTTGAAGAATCAACTCATCGATATCTTCTCTAGTGATGCCATCTGCACTTTTATATAGAAGCGAATCAATATAAGGTAGAACTCGCACATAGGCTTTTACGCCGTCCCTTTTGGCAATAAAGTCACCGTTAAATAGCGGCTTAATCGTATAACCTTTTTTCATGCTAGCCATTGCTGTTGCACATTCAATGGCTAGGTCCAGTTTGATGTCTTTTGCATAACTCATTCTATACGCAAGACGCTTTAGCTCTTCTATTGGATCTTCGCCAAACTCCCTTTGCAACTGGTTATCTGCTATTGATTTCTTGGTCAAGCAAATCAGTGGGTAAACGGCTTTCACATAGTCGCTCACTTCTGGTGCAGACGCTTCTTTTTGGTTACTAAACAGGTTTGAGATAGTTTCTATTGCTTTTAAAATTTTCATGGTTAAGTCCTCTATCTTTTGTGTATCTCGTTAAGTTGATAAAGAATATTAATGATAATTTTACCTTTTTATTTTTTTAGAATCTTCTGAAAGTTATATTTTTATACTGTAAATTCAGCAATGTAAATGTCAAAGTAATTCTTATGCGTTAAGTTGGATACTCAATTTCGTGTTAGTTTCGATTTTGGTTTTACAAATACTCTGCGCACAGTTTCATCATCGAAGAATGAGTGTATTTATATTCAAGTTTACATCCGCTTA
The DNA here is from genome assembly GCF_004358445.1 of Parashewanella tropica. NCBI lineage: Bacteria > Pseudomonadati > Pseudomonadota > Gammaproteobacteria > Alteromonadales > Shewanellaceae > Parashewanella > Parashewanella tropica. Next base: position 3,920,409 of record NZ_CP037951.1, on the reverse strand, counting down.
ACTTCCCTACAGGCACAAACCACACCTCAGTATTAGCTGCAACTACCTCACAGTGGCAATTGTTGTAATATATTCCAAAATGCAGCTCACTAGCAGATGCTGAAATGCTATACCCAAGCCATTCAAGTACGGTTGGCAATAATGGGAGGTAATAACATTCTTTAGGTGTATCATTGCCTTCCACAGAAGCCATTGCTTTTTCTAGTGGTTCAAAAAACTGTTGGGTTAATGACTCGACCTCGGCTTTTTCCGAAGGTGGCTCAATATTTTTAACTTCATTATTTGAGCTTGAGTTTTGCTTCTTTGCTTTTTGAGTATTACTAACTCTTCCAAATCGGAATATTTTTGAAAATAGATCTAACATTTTATTTGTCCTTAAATAAGAGCAATCTCAACACAGTAGTTGTTAACACCATTCAACCTATAAATGCCTTCGTTTAGCGTTCGGTTTTTGCCAATCTCACCTGCTGATTTATGGGTGATAATTGCTGAGTACTGCGCTTTGCTTCCTTTAATTTCCATTCCTTCGACGGCTGAAATTTCTTGCTTGCCGCCCAACTTTTTGAATAGATTTAATCTTGCACCATTTTTTGCCACTTCGATTGCATTCAATTTATCCTGATAGCCCTTTCCTCGGATTTCTGCACAAGACACACCTGTTGGATAAAGATGTGAATGTTCAGCGTTTAAAACCCAACTGGGAATTTCTGGTGTTGTATGGTTTTTCTTTGTTACAACACCTTTGTGTTCTATACCTTCTTTATTGGTCGCACAACCAGTAATTAAGCATGACAGGATTATTAATGATAAGAGCTTATCCATTGGTCTTAGTGAATACCTTTTTGCCACTTTTCACTTCCCTAATTTCAAATCTACTTTTTACATCAACATCTTCATCTATAGGAAATTCTAATTTAAAAGATGATTTATTTAGGTATTCATCAAAGGCAATTGCACTTCTATCTTCAATTGCAGACGAGTTAAAGCTGTAATTGAAACATAAGAACTTCCACTTTTTTCGAGAGCCTAGATTATCCGCATAAGAACATTGTTCGTTGTATGCCAAGTCTTCGTGATGCTCAACAGGAAGTAAAACTGGAATTTCGATTTTTTCATCGTTAACGTTGACGACATAAAAGATGGCGTACTTGAGGTGCAGTAGATCCTGCGCTTTTGAGCCTAACCACTTCGAATTAATTTTAACGTGAGTACTCCTCCACTTATATCTATTCCTAAATTTTTCATCAATTTTGCCACCATTGAATGGCATTTGAGCCATATTTTCAGGCACCTTCCAATAGGGAGAGATAGATACAGTAATGGTTTCTTCAGTTACATCTTCTGTAACCCAAACATAGATATCATGTTCGAATTTGCTAATGATTGATTTCAAAGTCTCGATGTAAGCAGGTTCCATTCTAAGAGCTTCTTGTTTTCTTTTTTCAAGCTTGCTCATTCTTTCTGAGCCACTATTAGTAAAATGCGTTTTGGCGAAAACCATGACCTTGTCGTCAAATAAACTCGCTGATGATGCAATTTGCTTTCGCTTTTCAGACAGTTTGATCTTCAAGCGGTTGATTTCTCGATCTCGGCTTCTTACTTTGGTATTGGCTTTGTGTATTTCACTCGCTTTGTCGTTTTGCAATTTCGTCAATTTAGCTACGAGATCATCACGTTCTTTGAGCTTGGCGCTCAGCCTTTTAAACTGAGCATTTATTCTCTTCAATTCGTTTTTTGTACGCTCATTATTCTGAAAACGTTTCATTGCTGATTTTAATTTTGCAGGTTCAGGAAAAGCCTTGATTGTTACCTGTACCACCAACTCATCATCTACCAGAATTTTTTTCTTGCTAATCACTTCGTATTTTAAGACCGAAGCACTAATACTTGCGTGATACTGCTTTAGGCTATTTGTTTTACTGTTAGTAATGCTAACGGTTTCAAAATACTCGCCCATTTTTTTAACGACTTTGGCCTTAGCGACTTTTTCCGCTATGACATAAGCTTCTTCTAGCGTGTGTTTTTCTCCAAGCACTTGTTCACCAGTGCTAATGACCGCTTTTATTTTTTGAGATTGTGTTTTTGTTGTACCTACAGCCTGAGCCTGCGCAGTAAAACTACAAGCCACAAAGATCAGTAGTAAATTTATAATTGTATTTTTCATATTAGTGTTCTTGTCTACTTTATTTATTTGTAGGGGTTTGATTAACTTGTGACTGAAGCTTCTTAGCTTGATGTACACGATTCATTAATTCGCGCTGTGCTTCTGCTGACGCTAAATCTAGATCTTTTGCAAAATCTAATTTTTGTTTTGCTCGTTGGATTTCTTTTACTGGTAGGTAGGCACGAACGTAAACAATAAATTCATTACCAATTTGCGCGATTACCTTTTTGTCGAATTCTGTTCCGGCAACATTTTGCTCTTGAATAAAGCTATCAATCGCAGATTGTAGAGTATCCCCTTCATCGACTGCGGTAGACTTATTAAACAACTTCTCTTGTGCAGAGATTAGCTGACTTATATTCCCTGCTAGGCTTGTTTGCGCTCTTAATTCAGCTTTTCTAATTGCAGAGTTTAAGGATTTTGCTTGGCCAGAAGCAACAGCATAGAAGCCATTTTCATCTGACTTTAAAGGTGTTAAAAACCAATCAGGGATGGTGTTAAGTGTTTGCTGCTGTAACTCAACCTCACGTTCGAATTGCTCTGCTTTTTGTTTTCTATAATCTTCACCAACGCCGCTCGTATTGCTGCACGCAGATAAAATAAATGGTGCTAAAACCAATAGTGCTTTCTTGATGTTTGTTAGGTTAATGTGTGAATTTTGAATTTTCATTTAACTACTCCTTATTAAGTTGGGAGCAAATTTAATGAAAAAAAAACGATTGTATTTTTTTAGAAGTTTCTAAAAATAGATGGGTAATTCTATATTTTCAGCATATAGCAAAGCTAGCTTTATCTGTTTTAAGGACAGTTACTTACAACCAACTCAATCCGAACCATCACTATTAGTGTCATTGCTACTACTATTTGATGAATATGAAATTCCTGAGCTATTTGAACTCATGTCTGATGTAATAGAGTTGATGTTGATGCCTTCTACAGAATTGAATTCATCTTGCATATGAAACATAATTTCAATTATGATTTTTTCATCAGATGTACAATCTGATTTAACCAACTCCCATAAAAGCCACTGATTGATGCTTAGATCATAGACCTCTCGCTGACCATTTTGTTTCCTAACTTTTGTATAAGCTGACTTGTTTGTAAGCTCGATTTCTTCACTTTGATCCTCACTATCTGGACTTCGCTTCAAATAAAATGTAGTGAGAAAACTTGCAGCTAATAAAATTAAACCAATGATAAATCCTTCAGCAGTCATTGTGATCCAACCATTAAATAATAAAATTTATAGTTAAGTGAATTACTAACAACCTGAATCATAGCTACTACCGCTTGATGAGTTCGACATTCCTGAGCTATTTGAACTCATGTCTGATGTAATAGAGTTGATGTTGATGCCTTCTACAGAATTGAATTCATCTTGCATATGAAACATAATTTCAATTATGATTTTTTCATCAGATGTACAATCTGATTTAACCAACTCCCATAAAAGCCACTGATTGATGCTTAGATCATAGACCTCTCGCTGACCATTTTGTTTCCTAACTTTTGTATAAACTGATTTGTTTTTAGCGAGGACATTTGTACTTCGACTCATATAATATGTAAAGAGAATACCCATAGCAGTAAAAATTAAACCAATAATAAATGCTTCAGCAGTCATTTTGATCCAACCATTAAATAATAAAGTCTATAGTTCAGTTACTTACTAATAACCACCTGAATCCGAACCACTATCACCTGAATCATAGCTGCTACTACCTGAATCATAGCTGCTACTACCTGAATCATAGCTGCTACTACCTGAATCATAACTACTACCTGTGTCATGACTACTGATGCTTGATGAGTCTGGCATTTCTGAGCTATTTGAACTCACATCTGGTGAAATAGAGTTGATATTGATGCCTTCTTCAGAATTGATGTCGTCTTCCATATTAAACATGTCTTCAATGATTGCTTTTTCATCTGGTTTACAATCAGGCATAGCCAACTTCCATAAGAGCCACTGATTGATGTTAGAGTCATAGACCTCACGATTACCTTTATGATCCCTAACTTTTGTATAAACTAATTTGTTTTTTTGCTTGATTTCCGAACATTGAGTCCGTGCCTTTGCACGTATATATAGTGCGTATAAATAGATACCCGTTGCAATAATTGCCATTAGAATGCAGAAAAGAAGCATATTAGTCATTTCAATCCCCACCATATAACGAATGATTTTTATTTAAACTTACCACTTATGGTTATTCAAAAGCAGTCAGGCTAGCCTACATGTGACTAAAAAATATATTTTTTAAAAGTCACCCTTCAACCAATTCAAAAACTTATTAGAAAAACGTTCTCTTCCCTTATCATCTCGAAATTGCTCCTTCTTTACCTCTGCGTCATCTATTTCCTTAAAATGCAAACGTAGAATATCTGTTCTAGCCTTGTTTCGGAGATTTAATAAGAATTTGATTAGAATTAAAAAAAGTAATTGTGAACACAATATAAATAACAAACTAATTTGAGCAAGGTGACGATTTTCTGTTATATAAATAATTGAGAGGGTTATTGCGACAGTAAACACCACTGAGCAATAGCAAATAAAAGCGTGTAGACTGGCTTCTAATCCGATCAATCTTCTTAGCTTTGATAGTTTTTCTTTTGAATAGTAAGACCAACATCTTTTAGCTTCTGACACATGATTGTTGCTATAGCTCATGGCTGTAATGCAAGAAGAAATACCTGCTAAAAAGAAGACAAGACCACCGATAGAGTAAAGTTCATCAGCATTGTTGGAATAAATGCCAATTAATTGAATACCTATAAACCCCACAAGCAGAGCGATAGTAATTGTCAGTAGCAAAGCAAATATGCTGGTGTCATGACTTTTAAACTTTATCATTTTTAATCTCCACTTCTTTAGACTTTTCTTCTAATGCAGTTATTCTTTTTTCTAACTCTCTCATTTTGGCTAATTGTTCTTCTTTTCCTTTACAGTCGTTCTCTTTCTGCTGCGTTCCTCTTTTGACCATCCACAAACTTCCGCCCACCAAGACTGCCATGGGTAACAAAAATACCAAGAATCCCATTTAAATAACCTTATCAACTCTAATAATTAAAATTTTAACTTAAATGAACAGTGATTTTTATTTTCAGAAACTTCTTAAATAGCTATCACCGCGCATAGTTAGAGGAACAGAAATAGTTATTAAATCAAATGCTATTTATTTTTCTTTAATATCCAAATCAGTCCAATCGTCATGATTAAGGCAGGAATAACCCAGAGTATTTTTTCGTTCATTGTTTACCTTATTTTTAGCTATAAGAGACTCTGATTATAACGAAGTATCTGCCGATTGTTTTTTACGGAAGTTTCTGAAAATATGTGGTTTTAGACTGTCATTAAGTTTTAAATATATAGACGAAGATTACTGTTAATTTCAGCTGTTAATTCATTCGGCACTTCCCACTCTTTAGCGAGTTGACGCCAGCACGATACATGCTCAATCGTTTCATCAATAATGCAATCGATTTTTGTTTTATCAAATACTGGAATGAGCTTTTCAATGGAGTAAAAATCAGCCCGATTAAAGCGGTCTCTTTTGCCATTTAAGCTCATCCAATGGCTATTAACCCATATACTGTTGGGCTTATAGCTATAAGCTAAATCATAGGCGGGTGCTAATGCCCATTTGTTATTGTTCAACATAAAGGCAAAGTTTTTAGAATGATCGTCATGGTTACGGGCGACGATATTAAAGATCATTCGTCTTAATAATTGTTCGAGTTCAACATAAGAAAGCTCTAGCTTCTTGGCTATATCGAATAATTCATTGTAAGAAAATGATCCTGGTTTTTTGTAATCCACATGTGCAATAGCATTGAGGCTTTGAACGTGTATTTTATGATTATGGTCACGGTCAAAGCGTTGAGTGATAAAGTGCCTTCGACTGCCCTCTTCAAATAGTGAACATGGCATCATGTCTATCCCACATCTTGTGGCCATTAAATGATAAACGTACTCCATAGCACCAAAGCCAAGAGGATCACCATAGGTTTCTTGATTTTTATTGTGCTCAGTAACACCATCAAATTTCATTAAGTAATGAGTAAACCCATCTGGAATGTCTGCGTGACCAGAACAAACTTGGGTCAAATCATTATTGAAAGCGACGATAGCTTTAGGTCTTGCGCCACCTGCGCTGATACCAACAGAGAGTAATGATGCTATGGCCTCTTGTTTCACTTTGCGCTGAGGGTTTAGATCTATTTCAAATAAAGCAGTTGAATTCAATACTTGTTGTGTGGCTGAAATTAGCGATGAGAAATCTATGTGTTCTATTGAATTGTCGCTTGCCAGCTTTAATTCAGGCGTGTATTCCAAAGCGCCCATGCCTATGGTTCCAATATATTTCAGTCTTTGTATTGGAGTAATATCTTGTAAAGACAGATTTTGGGTTAGTAGCCATGAGTTGAGTACCTTGTTACCAAAATCGTCAGGGAAAGAGTCAGACAGCAAGCCCGGTAATCCTTTATAGGTATCAAAATTTAACCTAGAGAAGCTATAATGGCGCTCAGATAATGGCATTTCAATTGGTGAAAGTTCAATTCCTGCTCCTATAAAGTCATGGTCATACTCAAAGGTGCTGGCATATTTATCAGTATCAAAACTTATAGTGCCGACATCAGTATTTTGATATTTAACGGTAACAACTTCCTTCACCATTCTGATTTATCCTTTTTAAGTTTGTTTGGGATACATCAATGAATATTCCAAAAATCTCTAGCTTGGTTTTTGATCTCATATAGCGAGCCATGAAAAGCATGCCAGCATGAATTTGGGCATACGTCGTACTCCGGTATATTTCTGTCGTAAATGCTTGTGCACTGAAACCAGATCTTAAAAATAAAACAAGACACATCATGCTTTTCATATTCCGCTACAGGAACACAATCTTCAATTTCTCCAACTCTATTAATTTCACCAATTAACATACTTTGCTCCGGGTTATTCTGATTATCAATGAAGAATTGTATTTGAAGATCACAAATACAGTCAGGACAGCCAATAGAATTATCAATCGAATATAGCTCTTTAATTAAGAGTCTAATCAACTCTAAATTTTTTATCTTATACATTGGAGCATTACCTGAATGAAAGAATAAGCACTTTTATATCAATGGAACAAAAGTGTCTTATAGAAAATCATATGGTTTTTTTTATCTTTAAAAAAAGCTGATTAAAAATTCCCACCAATGTATATGAGCTTTAGTCCAATAAAATGTACGGTAGTTTGCTTGATAATGGCTCGCTAATATCATTGTTGGTATAAAAGCTAACCATAAGACTAAAAATAAATAAGTAAAAGGTTTGATAAGTAATCTAATTAAGCAATGAACAATAAAACCTATTAATCCAAAGATAACGTAGATGCCGAATTCTTCCCATCCTAGTGCATATTTGATTTTTGTAATCAAAGTAGAACCTAGAAACCCGAAAACAACCATAATGATTAAAAAAAGAACATAGTACCAATACTTAAGTAGCCATGGATCCATATTGTTATGCGTAGGTGCCCCCATTATTCCCAAGGTTGCAGAGAGAAGAAAGACGACATAAGTAACAATTATGCCAACAAACAAAGTTACGCCAGTATTTTCTGAAGTGAAAAAACCTATAAGCAGCCCTGCGAAAAAGTATGATAGAGCTAAGCCAGACAGATGAATATAAAAATCGAAATAAACACCTTTTATTCCACTTGATAATTGGGTTATGTCAAACCATTTTTCAAGATATAGTTCAGCATATAGTGAACAAAGCCCTGAAAACCCATAGCCTATGAATAAAAGAATGATTATTGAGATACCGAAAGTATTTAAACCGCTTTTATCATCATTTACTTCATTACTTCCCATGATTAAACCCTTAATTGTTTTTTATTTGTATTTTTGATTTTGTAGCTAATGCAGTGCTGTTTAGGCTGCAAGTTCGTTACCATAAAAAATAACGTCCTTACTTCTTTCTTTGCATGGTTTCACTTGCCTTATGATGGAATTTAATTGATCATTTGGTTTACACATTTCTATTTTTTTCACTATTTTTTCGGCACTTTTAAAATAATCACTTAATTCTGAAGTTACATGAGATGGAAAGGTTTCATTTACACTGTCAGCGTAAAAGCTGAGCACAAATGCTAACTCTTTAGGCATATTAATCGTTTGTGAAACTACTTTAGCGTAAAACTTGGTTCTACCTTCTGCTCGTATAACTTTAGCTTTTAACTCAAGCTCTAATCGACTGATATCTCTTTCTGTGGTTTTACGACTTACATAAAAACCATTAGATTCGCATTTAGATTGAATTTCAGTGACTGAAAGTCCTTTTGATTTCTCACTAGGTAGAATAGATTCAATAAACTCAATACGTGCAGTTTTATCAGTAATTAATGCCATCTTTATTCCCTTTAAAAAACGTTAAAGCAAGGTGGATGCTGTGTTCCTGTTGATGAGCGCAAATATACTTACTGTTATTCTCATTATCAATATTTGGTCATAATTATGCGTAATATGATAATTCGGATTGATCGTTTGGCAGTGTTAGTTTTATTATGCGTGAATTGATAGTCTTTATGCTTAATATGAAAGGATTTAAAGTATGTCGTTAGCATCCTGGATCTACAACCTTATAGATAAAAATAAAAAGAATGTAGAGCATCAGTTACCTCATAGTGTTGAAAGCTTATCTAAAATGTCAGGTGTGTCAGTAGCGACTCTCTACCGCTTACTTTCAGAAGACAATACAGCACTTCCGAGACAATCAACCATTGAAAAGCTTGAGAAAGCATTTAAAGTTAAATACATGTCTAGTAAAGACAAATTGGTGAATGAATCACTTGCATTCTCATATCTATCTTCTGATCCAGATTCTGAAATACCTCAGGATTATTCAGAGCAATCGGCACGGAATATTGCTTCTGGTGGCAGTTGTCAAATATGTTTAAGTAAACAACCGAACACATCATTCCATATCAATCCTCATGTATCGAAACTGTACATCGAGAGTCCTACATATGATCTTAATAGCTTCTCTCAGATATATACCTGCGATGATTGCTGTGATGCCGTAGTGAGTGCGTTGAAAAAGTCCTATCCAGTGATGATTACAACACTGCTTCATAAAGATGATTGTCAATTACATCTCACAAAATTAGTTAGAGAAGCGGAAGTTGGAACTCCAATCACAAATCAGTCCTTATTAGCCTTAGAACTTGGTGTCGAACAATCCACTATATCCAGAATAAAGAATGAAAAAATTGAATACATTCAACAAGAGCTTGCTCATCAGTTACATTGCCTTTGCGCTAGGAAGTTACTGCAAAATCAATTTACTCTACCCGCATTTGTAGAGAAAAAAGACGCTATTAATGAATTATTGAATCTACTATCCAATGAACTGGATTACTCACCAACTTTTATTAAAGAAGATGTGCAACTGCAAATTACCTCGGAGCAAAATATCAGCTGTGACATTATGGTTTACGATGTTACAGGTGACCCTCTTATCGCTTGCTTTGTCATGGGTAAAGACACTGATAGCCAAAAGGCACGTCACAAATACACTGGTCTTGGATTAGCACTTGGAGCTAAATTTGTCCTATTAACAGAAACAGATTTGGGCGTGCAGGAAAGCATTCGTTGTCAAGTCGCCTATGCGCTTTATGAAAGCAGCAATGATATTTCTATTAGAGGAATTCCATTAGAGCAATTACCTGTTTTCGAACCCAATTTCTGATATTGCTTTTACCTTGCCAAGAACAATTAATGTTAAATAAGGCATTCAATTTTCTTGGTAAGCCAGCATTTGCTTTAGAATCGCCAAAGTTAATATGATTCTCTTTCGTTTTTTTTACGTACTCGATCTGCCAAGAACAAAGATACAAGGAAAGGTGTTGCATAGAAGAACATGAAATATACGAACTCACCAAGTAGGAATGTGACTAAGGCAGTAGAGAATGTCCACAGCACCCAGTTACGTTCCAAGTGATTGCTTCTTGTCGCGACTAATATCAAACAGACAATTGGAATTGGTGCAAACAATATAGCCAGTGTCTCAGCCAGCCATTCACCAACACCATCAGCAGAACTATAACCTAGAAACATCTTTACCTCTCACTTCAATTCGAATCTCATTTGCACAAATTAATGTGCTTAATTAGGGGGAAAATCCGTATTTTGAACAGCGCCTCTGTTTGTTGACGAGCATAATAGGGGAGGGAGTAGACATCATATGTCTCATTGAGGAATTATTTTGAAAAAGACAAAAAAGTCTTCAGTAATAAAGGCTGATTATTGATTCAAATGTGAACCAGTGATTAGCCTAAATGCTCTGATAAGTAAGGGAGATGTTATGGCGGGAAAAGACTATGTTGCAATCAAGGTCTGCTCAAATATTTTAAAAAGGTGGGGCTGCTCGAATAGTGGAATACAAACGATAATCGGTATAAGTGAACCAACTGATACCTTATTGCATAGCCAGCCCGAAGCTATTGTGCTTTCTAGCGAGCAGCTGGTTAGAGTCAGCTACATACTCAATATTCATGCTTTACTAAGAAGCACATTTGAAAACCCAGAAAACATCAAAGGGTTTATGACCTTTAAAAATCATAGTGCTTTCTTTGCTGGTAGGGCGCCTATTGAGTTGATTCGCTCTGGTAGGGTGGTGGACTTGAAGACGGTTTTTGAAGTGTTGAAAAATCACTTTTCGCTGAAGGAAGCGGCCGTTTAAGCCGCTTTTTGTAAAACTTGATTGTCCAGTTGTTGAGGCTGTTTTGAATTTTTTGTTAGATCGATGATATCGGAATACTCACCGCCGTACAGACGAATAATTTTTTGTTGAATCTCTCTTTGAGCTGGGCGTAATTTCTTGTTGATCACACATGCAATTTTTTTGATTTTATCCCAGTCTGCTTTACTTTTCGCTTTTTCATCACTGATGATTTTTTCACGAAATTCGATCTCACTTTTTATTGCATCAAGCGTTGCTTTAAGTTTATCTAGCTCGTTACTGCTTTCTTCCAGCTCGTTACCTTTCTTGAGTTCTACGCGTTGAAGGTGTAGTTGCAAACTCGCTATCAATAAAGCCAAAACGCCAATGATTGTTCCCATTATGTTCCTCTTAGGACATCCAATAAAATGTTCATGAAGATGGCTTGCTAAGCCACCTTGTTTCGATGAGAGAAATAATAAGGTAGAGGACAGACACTAGATGTCTAATAGATGAAAATATTTAAGAAATTAATTAAGCAAAGAAATGGAATTTAACAAACGCTTGTTTTCAGCACCCATTTCTTTTTGTTATTGTGCGCTCTGACAATAAGCCCTTTTCTAATGAACTCATTTAAAACTCTGTTGAAGTCAGGTTTTTCGAACTGCACCATAGCCCTAACGGATTCTGCTAACCTTGGTCTTTTGAAATAATTAAGAATTTTTGCATCAGAACCAGTTGCTTTTTCGATCACAACTGAGATTTTTGTTATTTCTTTTGAAGGTAAAGTAACGAAACAGGTAGCTTTGTGAAGCCTGCATTGGAACTTAAAAGCCATGACCAACGCGTTATCTTGGCTCCATAATACAAATTCGCAGCTTTGCTTTTGAGTTGTATCTAATGATGCCAATACTCCGACGAGATTTCCTATGATATGAAAATCAGCTTGATTGGATCCAGTAGGGTAACAAGAAAAGACTTGAAATAACTTACGTTCACATAATTCAATCACAGACTCATGTTTACTAAAAACAAACACTTTATCTGTTAACGTAGCTTCAATCTCAGAAACTTTTTGCAGACCAATGTTCTCTGCATCAACAAAAATAAACTTCAAATGACGATCCTTGTATACGTTCATTTTTTACGAATTGAGGTTTTATCATATCAGACGTAATATTTGAAACTACATTCAAAGTGCAATTTGGCTGAAATTTATACTTAAATTTATATGGATAAAACAACTACTCAGAGTGAAACTCAGTGGCTTACAAGCAAAGAGGCCAAGTCCGTGTTAAAGGTGAGTGATTGTCAGTTGATGCATTTGAGAGAATCTGGCAAATTAACTTTCAAGAAAGTTGGTAGGGCTTATTACTACTTACTCAATAAAAATTTTAAAAAGTAACAACAAAATGGACGCAGCTACCTTTAAGCAACTTACTTCATTAGTTAAAGCTGGAAAGCATTTACCCGATGCCATATACATCCATAAAGATGCATTTTCAGCTATTCCTAAGCAATTACAAGACTTTATTCCTGCAGTTGCAAAAGCGTTATCTGTTCATGAAGAGCAATGGGACTTAGTAAAGCTCTTTAAGAAAGAATTCCGGGTCTCTCTGCTCTCTTATCCGACTTTCTATACAGACTCCTATCCTTCTCTGCAACAAAGCATCAACGTCGACCTTGTTAAACTCCAGCATAAAATAACGTCTTACGATGGTTCTGAAAACCCTCCGATATTACACCGTAAAGAAACGATGGTTTTACCTAACAGTGAGCACTATCAGCACTTTGTTGATATTACCCAAGAAGGCGAGAACGCAGGTTTGTATGAGAACACGAGGATCATCGGATTTAAACGAACGTGGCAAAACTTGATCCAAAGTAAAGGCTATGAGCTTATTGATGGCAGGTTGTTTAGAAGCTCTTCTATTATAACGGATGATGATAACTCAGAAAAAATAGATAGACATAAAACCGCCATTGTCCGTCATGAGCTTTCCGCGCCAATGAAGTTATTGGCAAAACATGGCTTTTTAAGTGGTGATTATTCTATTTTTGATTATGGTTGCGGTAGAGGTGATGATTTACGAGAGCTTCAAGCTCATGGCCTAGATGCTCTAGGTTGGGATCCAAACTATCAACCTGATAATGAAAAAATTAACTCTGATATTGTAAATCTAGGGTTTGTCCTAAATGTTATTGAAGACCAAGATGAACGCATAGAGGCATTAATCAATGCATGGGAACTTACTGATAAATTTTTAGTTGTTTCCGTCATGTTGGCAGCGAATTCTTATATTGCACAGTTCACGCCATATAAGGATGGCGTGATCACCTCAAGAAATACGTTCCAAAAATATTATGCGCAGTCAGAAATCAAGGCTTATATAGAGAGAATCCTCCAAGAAAATGTAGTAACACTAGCGCCGGGTATTTTCATTATCTTCAAAGACAAAATAGAAGAGCAAAATTACCTGATTGCTAAATACAGCCGTCACCATCAATGGCAACAACTCACTTCTCCCGAGCCAATACAAGCGAAAGATAAAGCCAAACTCATTATTACCCAGAATTCAGATTTATTCACTGATTTTTGGAACGTGTGCCTTGAGCTTGGCCGTATACCTGTAAATGAAGAGTTTTCAAAGTCTGAAGAGATCAGACAATTAATTGGCTCTCACAAAAAAGTCTTCAGCTTATTGTGTGAAATGTATGACACTCAAGCATTCACAGAAGCACAGCAATCAAGGAAAGAAGACTTACTTTTGTTGTTTGCTATGGGGTTGTTCGAAAAAAGAAAACCTTATACTAAGCAGCCAGAGAACCTAAAGCGTGACATCAAAGCCTTTTTCGACAACTACAATATCTGTATCAATGAGGCTAAAGAAATACTATTTAAGATTGCAGAGCCGAGCCTGATCGAAGAGCTATGTATTGATAGCCACAAGTCACTCCCAGCTGGCCTCATTAACTACGAACATGCTCAACCTCACTCTTTTACCTTCCATAAAAAATTTGTAGATGATTTGCCATTGCTGCTTCGAGTATATGTTGGTGCAGCACTTCAAATGTATGGAGAACTAGAGACTGTCCAGCTAATTAAAATCCACATTCATTCAGGTAAAGTTACTTTGTTGAGTTATAAAGGCTTTGATGATTCACCTTTACCTCAACTTGAAGAGCGAATCAAAATCAAAATGGCGGATCAAGAAGTCGACTTTTTTGACTATTTGATCCCAGAAAAGCGACCTTTGTTACTGAACAAATGCGAGTTTATTGATGATTCCTTTGCTGATTTCAAAAAGCAAAAGGCGTTTAATAAACGCCTTTTAGTAGAGTTAGCAAAGTATGAGCTCTTACCTGAGCCTAACCTTACGAAGCCTGCGCTAGGGCTCGTACTGGCTAATGAGGGTTTGGCTGTTAAAGGGTATAGGTTTAGTAAAAGTTGATGTCTGAGATTTACTAAAGTTTTTTCTCAGACATCGTGCTCTCTATGCTACATAGATGTAGAACATATCAAATTAAACCACGAACATGATTATTGATTGCGTTTTGTAGTAATGAAAACCTATCTTCAAGATTTTGAATGCATCCCTCTGCTTTATTACAGTTTTCGAAACTAACAAGCTCAGGCTTTATGAAGTGACTTGATAATTCTGTTTGTTTAATTTCTTGGAAATAAACATCAGGCGCATAACTGGAGATTTTCCTATTAGCATCCTTTGATATATAACTCAAATTAAGAGTACTATTCAGTACATTCTGTGAATCTTTACGCAATTTAGAAGAGGTTTCTCCAATTTTTTTGACATTAGCAAGTGGGATTAAATGGTGTAATTCTAATAATAATCCATTGAAAGCCACATCCCAGGCATTTAAAGTACTTGTCTTACCTTGCTCAGGAAATAGATCAAGTGGGCTCTTAGATAGAACAAATTGTAGAATAGTGTTTCTAACTGATTTAGATTCTTTATCCGTTGCATCATCTCTTCTCAAGAGAATATCTTTTGTAACATAGTCAGGTACATTTAGCATCCTATCTTGATATACTTCATATAAGTTTTTACCTGACAACAGCCTTTCAACATCAGTGATATCCTTTATGCATCGAGTGTTCTGAGCTTTTGCATATCCGCCTCCAAAAACAATAACCCAGTACCAATATTCAAGCTTGTTTAACTTTGACTTATCTGTCCATACGTCATCATCAGAAAGAAAATAACCTAATACTACAAGCATCAACTTATATTGAACATCTTTACAGCTCACAACACCGCATCTTATGTTTAAGAAGGCTAATGCTCTATTTATAGCTGTAATTGTTATTTCAATATGAGCATTAACTTGATCTGCTGTGAGTCTAAGTGCTTTCTCACGTTTTATATGTTCGATATCAACGGGCTCTTTGCTGGACTTCGTATATGCTAAGAGTGTTAGAAGATTGACGAACCAATCTTTAACGATTTTCGTTGGTTCATTACCTTTTACAGCACCAAACTCTACAGAGTTCCATGTTAAGCTGTCACTTTTGTCTTTTATGAGGTTCGTAGAGCAAATTAATTCATCATGTAGTTTAATTTCTTCTGACAAGCCATTTAATAACATTTGAGTCAGATTATGCTGCTCTCTGTTGCGTGCAGACTTTGCAACAATTAAATCGTAAACACTTAAAGGTTCACCGCCTCTATTGATTGCTTCAAAAATTGAAACTGCTCTATCAATTTCGCCTCTTTTTAATTGAACAATAGGAACTTTTCTTTTGACCAAATTATTCAATTCAGTAGTAAATGCTTTGACCCAAGCTGCTCTAAGATCAGAAAACTCTTTTTGGAACATTGAGCTGCCATCTTTCTCTTTGTTCTCTTGAAATATTTCATTCAAATCATCATCATCAATTTCTAATGGAGCAAACATACATTTAACATTATCAAGTGTTAAATTATCTATTAATTCATCTTTTAATTCGATACATCTTTGTTCTGCAATTTTATCAATAATCCGTTTATGAATTCCTTTATCGCCTTCGTAAACTTCCCATAATGGAACTAAGAATTGATCTGCAAACTTTGAAGCTAGCTGAGATTTAGTATATTTATCGCTTGCTTTGCCCCTAAAGACTTTAGTATTAGCAGGATGATGTAACTCCTCAGTTTTGGTTTTATGTACTGCTTTAAACTCGATATGAGGTTCTATTTCAGAATCTGTAAACTTACTTAGACTCCTGAAATTCAAGTTGTTATAGCCAAAAATATCACTACCATTTACTTTCAAACTTAAGAACCAGCGTGTTCTAAGTGAGCCAAACATATTATTCCAATTGGACTCCCAATTTGAACCAGAAAAGAGATCAAAGAGTATAGCTCTCAAAGTTGTAAGGCGTTGTTGTCCATCTAAAACGTACTCACAATACTTTATCGTTAATTCTAAGTCATCAGGGAAACAAAGTTTCCGCTTACAAAAGTCACTACTTTCACCTTCTAAAGTCAACAAACTTCCTATGGGTAAGTCTACTAAAGTTGAAGCAAGTAACTTCTTTTGCATATCACGAGTCCAAACGAAACTTCTTTGAAAGTTAGGTAGAACTAACTTGTCGTTATCAATTTCGTTGTAAATTACCCCTAGTTCGCGTTCTAGGTTTTCAATAGCCATAAATATCCCTTTAAATTCGGTTTGCTAACTTTATTCTTGTAGAATAACTTGGTGTATCAATAGTTAAAATACCCATAGAAAAAACCTTACAATAAATGAGTAAATTAAAAACAAGTTGTTTTATATCTGAACGATATGGCATGGGTTCATCAACAAGCAAATCATGAACTTTTGATGTTAGTTCCCCAAAGTAAAGTTCTTTATTTTCTTTAGAACTTAACTCTCTTGTTAAAAATTGATAAATCTTACTTTTTTGGAAGTTCAATGCTCTAGCATTACCATTTTTGTCGACTTCTAAACCAAAGACATCAACATCATGCAAAAAATTTTCTGATGACTCATCAAGAGATGACAAATCTTGTTCTAGGTTCACCCAAGGTAAATCAGAAATATACAGTCTATCGCAAGTATATGAAGCCTCTGGAGCAATCAATTCATTCCACCATCCCTTGGTAGAGCTGTCTAGTTCAGGTGTAGCAGAGCTACTTGATACAAACCCTTCTAGAGTCTCTATTACTCGCTTAGTAACCATAATCGAATCATTAAAAACTTCTCTAATGAGCCCATTATCTTTATCGGTTAGCTTTGTTTTTGTCGATAGTTCAAAATTGCCATAACCAGAGAGCTTTAAGCCGTTAGAAGTAAAGTTTGCACTGCCTATAAAACCGTATTTATTATCGATTACGTACAATTTCGCATGTAAGGTTCTATGAATATGGCACCTTACTCCATTTTTGAATAAAAGCTTAATTGCATCAATATCCGTGGCACCTGATATGAGATCCTGCGGCCTCGCTCTTACAATCAATTGAACTGTTGTCTCGTCACTGATTGAGTTCAGCAAAAACTCTGCTGCAGATAGCGTTAAATAACCGGTAATAATTTTTATTGATTGTGCACTAGAAAACTGTGCTTCTAATTCATTACTCAGGTGATCCGCAGTGATTAAATTCACTTTATTTTTCCTTAGAATACATTGGTAAAGAAGATAATGTCTTACCAACCCTCAACCTAAAGCGCTCAAGAACCTCTTGTTCATAATCTGAGCTTTTTTGTTCAATATTCGCCATCGAGTAAATAAGAGTAAACACAGTATTCTTAGTCTCTTGTGAAGCATCTTTTAACTGTTCAATAAATGAGGATTTGATGTTCAAAATGATTATGGTTAACCCGCTAAGCCTTTCAATTTCGAACAAAGTGTTTCCTTTAAGCTCGCGAAACTCAAATTTGACATCAAATTCAGAGAAGTCTATAGGGAGTACTTCATTCTTAACCTGAGGCTCTAATTCTGATTTTGTCTTAAAAAAAGTTCTAATATTTTTTAGAAAACTAAACATATGAAACCCAACAATAACATGCGTTGTTAAGTAAAAAAGAGCTCGAAAGCCCTTTTAAATTATGGTGCTGAGCGAAAGTTAGTTATTGAGTTCAAAAAGATATTTTTTAACTTCTTTGCCCCAACGACTTCGGATATCTTCCATATCAGATCTTTCTGTTTCTGAACTGTTATCCTCGACCTGAGCCCAAGCAATCAAAACTAACTTTAGAAGCTCTTTTTTATCATCATCAACAGAATCATAAAACTGGTAGAATTCGTGGTTTGAATTGAGCAAAACAATAATCGTGCCTGCCTCTCTAGCAACATCGAACAAAATATTACCTTTTAGAGGTTGCTCCATAAATTTGACGTTACAATCACTTGTAACCAAGGTCCTTGCAACTGTCTCTGCTTCTACAACATCTACCCCTTCTCTAGAAAGAGTTTCTTTAATCTTATCAATTTTTTCCTTCGCAGGAGTTTCTGGATCATGAAACTTTCGATCTGAATTTGTAGGTCTTTTTTCCGCAATCCTTTTTTCAGCTATTTTCTTCGCAGTATGCTCTGCTTTGCTTAAAGTTGGTTGCTCATCAGGGTTGTTGTTCTGAGGTTTTGATTCGGCTAATGTTTTGACGTAACTTTTGAGGTCTTTTAAGTTAGCTTGAATTTCTTTACCAATGAAATAAATCCAATAGCGATCCGACTTCTCTCTCTCAAATATATCAACAAATTCTGAGTATTCTTTTGAGTTTTCAGAATCATAGCCTTCATTCTCTGCTTCAACTTTTAAGTCAATTCTTTCAAAGTTAACAACATCTTGCTTATCAAACGTTACACCGAATAGCTCGTCTAGTTCTGGAGAAAATGAAACCTCAACACCAAACCATCTTTCACGAGGCTCTGATACTGACGAAAAAATTTCCGTTACTTTTAGTTCTCGACCAGATCTTACTATGGAAACGCCTTGGTTCTCAGCAGCTATCTTACCCCATTTAGTCGAGCCTACGGCTACAGAAGCAACTCTCTGTAACTCTTGATGAATACTTCTTTGAACGCGAGAATACTTAATTTTGACAACACCCCTTAGTCCAGAGGAGCTTTCAACGTGAATAACTTGTTCTTCCCCAAAAGGTTCAAAAAAAGTTTCATTAATATAATTACCGGGAAGATCTGGTAAGACAGTATTTTTCATTAAAAATAAAGGATCGTTCGCTTTAAAAAGCTTATTATCAGTTCGTGTTAGACTGATTTCATTGGTAAATGATTTGAAACGAATTTTGACTCGATTATCATTAATGAAATATCGATACATTCTCCCAATGAGTTTTTCAGAATGAATGTATAAAGATTTACTCGTTTTCCAAGAAATTCTATCAAGATCACTCCAAATAGCTATGGTACCGTGCTCTGGGTTGTAATCTTCACCAATTGCTTCTCGCCAAACCTCTGGCACTGGCTTTTCAATAGGCTCTGGAACATTTTCTAAATTACCAGCTTCAATTTCATTCACATCTAAATATGTATAGTGGCAAATGCCATTTTGCCAACTATAAACATCTAATCTCCTGCACTGGGAAATAGTTGCACTTGGTAAGCCCATGCCAAACTTCCCAATCCCTGAGGAATCTTCTCTATGTAAGCCTCCGCCGAATTGAAGCGCTTGTTGTAAAACATGCTTTGCCATACCTTTACCATCATCGAATATAGCTACTTGGTCAACATGCTTAACTGCTCGTAGGCCACCTTGTTTTGATTTATCAATACACAACAATTGAACATTTGTAGCTGTTGCTTGAATACTATTATCAATTAATTCAGCAATTGCATGAGCAGCTGTTTTATAACCACTATCTCTCATCGAAGTGATAGCAAGGGATGCTGGGAT
The DNA here is from genome assembly GCF_004358445.1 of Parashewanella tropica. Classification (NCBI taxonomy): domain Bacteria; kingdom Pseudomonadati; phylum Pseudomonadota; class Gammaproteobacteria; order Alteromonadales; family Shewanellaceae; genus Parashewanella; species Parashewanella tropica. The sequence goes on along the minus strand of NZ_CP037951.1, from coordinate 3,900,671 downwards.
GATGTTATTTTTCATATTTACTCTACTTCGTTCCAGTTATCATTCCAATGACCAAAAGCTTTACATAGACTTGTGAATTCTGGAATGTTATCTAATACCGTATAAATTTTGCATGATTCGTTACCACCGCTTTTTTTCCCTCTCATAGCTCTACCAGCCATCTGAGAATATAAAACTAACGACATCGTTGGTCTTGCAATAATCGCCACGTTCGTACATGGTGCATCAAAGCCTGTGGTTAGGATTCCAAAATTTATTAATATTCTTAGCTTTCTGTGCTTAAACTGTTGAATTTTAAACCGCCTCGACTGCACTGTATCTTCTGAAGATGTGACCGAGGCAGAAGGATAACCTAAGCAATTAAGTGTTTCAGATAGTGCTATAGCATGCTCAACGTTACATGCAAAAATAATAATTGAAGCCTCATTTTCATATTCTAGAATTGCTTGTTTGATAATCGCTGAGTTTCTAGATTCAACCGTAGAAAGATTTTTCAATAGCTGATTGAGCTCTTCCTTCACTTGTTTTGTTGTAAACTCTAAATTAGTACTTCCCTCGTAATCGATGGGTAAATACTGAGGCTCAGCAAGATACCTCTCATCTATCAAATATTGTATAGGTGATCTGTAACCTTCAACTGCCATAGTAATTTTATTTTCTGAGAAAAATTTTGACAGCTGCCTATCTTCCGTTTCATCGTCTAATGAGAACTTTCTCCCGGGGGTTGCTGATAAACCTATTAAAAACTTTTCTCTACCATTATTCAGTAATTCATTGACGGTTTCTTTATAAGTTTTAGCTATAGCCTTATGAGCCTCATCAAAAATAATCAATGAGACTTTATCTAAAAGTTTTTGAAAATAAGCCTTTTCGCTTCCATTTCTTCTTGAATTTAACCGCTGCAATCCTGCTGAAATGAAACCGGATTCTACAGAGCTCAAAGTTTTATTGGAGTCAGAATAATATGAATATACACTTACACCTCGATTACCGAGTGCACTCCAAGATTTATGAAACTCTATAGTCGCTTGCGCACATAGCTCTTCTGTATCGGCCAACCAAAGCACTAATCCGTCTTCTCGATTTGACAAGTGTGCTGAAGCAATACTCATAGCTGTTCTTGTTTTTCCTGCTCCTGTGGGTAAATGAATCAGAAGGCGGTCTTTCTCAGGGTCAGATATTAATGTATTTACTTTTCTAACAATATCTCTTTGATAAGGGTAAAGTGAATAGCTAGGCTGCGAATACAAAGTATCGACAGTTTTTTGTGATGATTGATTTGCTGCTGAATACTCGTCTTTGAGCCCTAAAAATTCAGCCCATTCAGTCAAAGTATTTGGAATATATTCCTGTAGGAAAGTCCAGTAATCTTCTTTTTTTAATCCTAACTTTTCGAGACCAAGTTTATTATCAATAAGATTTCGTGCTTCATTTTCACTCAAGCTTTTTATGATCAGATTTCTGAGCTTATTGTTTTCTATAAAATTGATAGCATCTTTATTGATCAAGGAGTCTACAATTTCTTTTTTCGTTAACTCTCTGTTCAAATAAGATTCAGCAATTTTTATTGCATTTTCTGATAGTAAAGGTATCAATGAATGTTCCGGACACCTATAAACTAAAGTTCTTAGCACAAACGTTACTCACTATTAAGTTCAAAAATAATACTTATAATAATTAGATCTAAGTAATTTCTTATGATAATTATGATAACATCTAGGATGTATAAAAAAAACGCTATTTATCACATATTTAGCTGTACGAAAACATAACAACTTCGCATCAAATTATTAATTTTTTTATACATTAAATTAGTGCATATAATTCAAGTCATTCAAAATATGGACTCACTGTATAAATATCCATAAATATGATGTTCATACTTTTATCTCAGTGAAAACCCGTATACACTTCATTTCTGGACAAATCCTCCAAAACAGCAGAAGCATGAAAGCAAAATTTACGGGACACGATACCTTCCCTCTTAGATATGGTTGGCTTTATAAAGCTGTTAACCACTTGAATTTAGGTGGAAAAATTCAGACTTCTAATGAAGAGTCAGTAAGAAAAGCCATTGTAAACCTCGGTGTTGGTAAAAACATGGTTAATGCCATTCGTTATTGGGCTGAAGCTTGTAACGTAATGTCTACTAATACTAAGTCTGAGCAATCCGTCACATTGCTAGGGAACTACCTTTTTGAAGATAAAGACCACGAAGGTAACGGAAGAGATCCTTACCTTGAACAAATTGGTTCGGTTTGGCTGATTCATTTTTGGTTGAATTTTAACTTCGAAACACTTACAAGTTATCGCTACTTTTTTAACTTTTCAAATGTACAGCATTTTGAAAAATCAAAATTAATTTCGGATGCAATTGACGATTGCAGCTTGATGGTTACAAACGATATTGGTAATCCGAATACCATCAAAAAAGATGTAGATTGTTTTCTAAATACATACTGTAAAAAGATTAAAAACACCTCTTCTAAAAAGAAAGAAACTGTTAACGAAGATCATTTTACCTCTCCTTTAGCGGAACTTGATTTAGTTCAAGAACTGGGTGGTGGTTTTTACATCAGTAAGTTAGATGAACGTGAGAGTTTACCTATTGAAATTTTTATCTACTCATTGCTCCATTTTATGAGAGTAGAGACTGCTGAATCTAAGATAAATACCATCGACTTTGATTCTTTACTGACAAAGCCATGTTCTCCCGGACGAATTTTTAGATTATCGGAAACGGGCTTAGGTCAAAAACTGGATGAAGCTCAAGAGATTACCAATAGCGATATATCTTGGATTGACTCACTCGGCTTAAGACAGGTGAAAATCTCAGATTCATTACTTAAAGAACCTCAAGCATTTTTAAATAAGTACTATGGCAACTGATCGCATGGCACAAGAACTCATTACAATTAACCAGAGATACAAAAGTTCAACAAGGATTGATAGCGAAGCACATGATTATCAAGAATTTGTTGATAGCTTTATCGTTCACGGTACAGCGATAAATGTTCTTGATACTATCAGTCGAGATATCTCTGGAAGTGCTCAAAGAACTTATACTTTAACTGGTCCTTATGGCTCTGGTAAATCTACTATTGCGCTATTTCTATCTTCACTTCTATCAAAAAATGTAGATGAGCGCCAATATGCACAATCAAAGTTAAATCAACACAGTGAAGCTTTGAAAGACTTTCAATCAAGATTGAACGTTAAAAAAGGCTGGCATATAGTCAAGCATGTATGTGGCTTAGAGTCGCCTGCGCACTCAATTCTAGTAAGTGTTAGTGAGTCTTTAAGCATTGAATACGATGTAAAACAGATTGCTCAACTAAATGACGAAGAGTGTCTAGAGCAAATTAAATCAGCCTTCACATTTAATGCTAAGCAGCATGATGGAATTGTTGTTCTGCTTGACGAGATGGGCAAGGCTTTAGATTTTCAATCCCGAGCCAATAAAGACCTGCATTTGTTTCAGTCTTTAGCCGACATATGCCAACAATCTTCCACACCAGTAGTATTAATAGGTTTTTTGCATCAGGCATTTATCGATTACGCCAAAAACAAAGATACAAAAGCACAACAAGAGTGGGCAAAGGTACAAGGTCGATATCGTGATCTAAGCTTCAATCCATCTATTGATGAGTCTTTAGTTCTAGTCGGTGATTCAATTAAGAAAGACGAAGCGACGGCTACCACATTAGAAGATAACTACTCTTCATTAGTTGAAAATGTGGCATGTCACTTTTCTAATCAGAATCGTAATGTAAGAGCATTAATAAAAACATTACCAATTGATCCGTTAGTGAGCTTGCTACTTGGCCCAATCTCAAGAAGACGTTTTTCTCAGAATGAAAGGAGTTTATTCGGCTTCCTTGCATCACATGAAAAGTATGGATTTAGAGAGTTTTTATCAGAGAATTACAGTGAGTCAGTATCGACCAATGCTTTATATTCTCCTGAACAATTCTGGGATTACTTACATCATAATTTACACCATCTCATTGTTACCTCTCATGATAGTAAAGCTTGGCTTGAAGGATGTGATGCGATTCATAGAGCAAGCCAGAAAGGCACAGATCTTCATGATTCGATAACTAAGGTCATCGCCTTATTAACTATTTTTGGGTTCCACCATCATTTGCATGCAAGTAAAGAGTTCCTCGTTGCGTACTTTAAAGCTAGAGGTGTGTCTGTAAATGAAATTAAAAAGGCTATTGATGATTTAGAAGCTTGGTCTGTAGTCATTTTCAGAAACAAGCACAATGCCTTGTTTATCTTTCAAGGCAGTGATGTCGATATTCACAACCTCATACTTGAAAAAATTGAGTCAATAAGTGATGGCGTAGATTGGACATCTGTTTGTGATATGCCACAAAACATTTTAGCGACAGCGCATTATCACCAAACAGGCACTATGCGATGGGCTAAAACGCAGTTGGTGAGCAAAGTCGATGCAGCTTTTATTAACGCTTTTAAAAACGAACCGACATCAAGTGAGTCATTTTTGACGTTTTTAATGCCAATTGACTCAACAATCGAAAAAGCTTTAAAAGATAGTGAGATTACTGAAGAAAAGCATATTGCCATTGCTGGCTTTAAGTCTGTTAATAATCTTAAAGAAGCCGCTATTGAATTGATTGCTTTACAAAAAGTCACCAAAGAAGAAGTTAAGATTAAACATGATCTCATTGCTCAAAAAGAGCTTGAAACAAGAATAATCACAGCTTCTCGAAATGTAGAGTCAGAGCTTAATAAACTGTTTGCTTTTGCAGATTGGGAGCATCAAGGTAACCCTGTTCGTCAATCAAGTTTGTCATTTGCAACTTCTAGTATTGCAGACACCGTATTTAATTTAAATCATAAAGAATACGGTATAAAAGGTTTACCTCTTAAAAGCGAAGAGAAATTGCATCTTAAAGTCATCAACGAACTTGTAAATCGAACGAAACCTTCTGGCAGTGCAAACAGTGCAATTCGCAAATTGATGAATGCAATGCTTAATGATGGAGATGAGGAGGATCTAGGTTTTGACAATGACTCATTTCCTCCTGAAAAGGGCGTTTACTTATCATGCTTAAAGAATAAAGGTTGGCACTGCAAAACTGATGAGGGCTTTGGTTTCCCTGGTGCTTGGTCTGATGAAGAACAAAAACGTAACCCAGATATGTATGCCTTATGGCTAGATGGTTTTAACTTCATCAAAGACAGCAATACGATGGTGACTATTGCAGATTTGTATGACAGATGGATGAAACCGCCATTTGGCTTAACAACAGGTCTTTGCCGACTTTACGCATTAGCTCTGCTTAAGTCACTTGAAGGGAAAATAGCGTTCTATGATTATGATTCGAGTCAGCAGTTCATTTTCATTCCTGAGCTGGACGAAGAGTTAGTCAATAAGATTTATAAGCACCCAAAAGAAGCCGGTGTACGTTATTTTGAAATGTCTGAAATTCAGACCCATTTGCTCAGTACATTAGCTCAAGCAACAATCGGTTCGCTGAAAAATAATGATGACATACTTGGAATTGCCAAACACATAGTCAGGATCGTGCATGGTTTGCCCGCTTGGGTTAAGAAAACCAGTGGTGAGAGCTTTACCGATAATGGTCAAAAATCAGGATTAACCAGAGAAGCAAAAGCATTCAGAAACAAGGTTATTGCAGCTAATGATCCATACAAACTGATTTTAGAAGATCTGCCTGCAATTTTTGATATATCTAAAGATCAAGATGATGCTGACTCTAAACTTGCAAGTCGATTAAAAACAGCAATTGAAGACTTATCGGCTCAACACGATATGTTACTGACAGGATTTAAAGAATTAATTAAAGCCAATTTGTCAGCTGAGTTTGATGAAGAGTTAAAAGCACGCTGTGAGCGAGTAGCGAAAGCTGCGCAAAGACCGAATGTAAAAGAATTAGCACTTAGACTTATTAAGTTTATAGAGAATAAGGCTAAATTTGAGCAAATTATTAACTTAGCAGCGGGTACACCTGAAAGAAACTGGACGGATAAGCATTTAAGAAATGGTTTTGATGAACTATTAAACTTATGTGTGCAGTTTAGAAGAATTGAATCCTTCAGTAACTTCGAAAACAACTCTGGTTCGAAGCCTTTGGCATTCATCACAACTGATAGCAAAGGCAACTACAAAGAGTATTCCGCTTACATGAAGCTATCTTCTGAAAGTGAGCAACGTGTCACAAACAAGATTGAAGAGTTGAAAAAGGAATTAGCTACAATGTCTAAAGATGAAAAGTTGAATGTTGCAACTAATCTTTTGACAGAATTAATGGATGAAACAGGAGGCACTGAAAGCAATGACAGATAAAGTTAAACATGTCTTAGGCTTGTCTGGGGGAAAAGACAGTAGTGCTCTTGCTCTGTATGTAAAGGAAACCCGACCAGATTTGGATATCGAGTATTTCTTTACTGATACAGGTTATGAATTACCAGAAACCAATGATTTTATTGATCAGCTTGAGGAAAAGCTTGGCTTCATACATCGCTTAAATTCAAGGTCTCTCAATGGTATTGAAGGTCGTGGAGAGAAAGAGTTTTCTAGCCTTCTCAAAGAGCATGGCAACTACTTACCTTCACAACGAGATCGCTGGTGTACCGTTCAAATGAAACTAAAACCTTTTGAACGTTGGGTTGATGGCTTTATTGCTGATGGCTATAAAATCATGAACTATGTTGGTATAAGAGCTGATGAACCTGAACGTACTGGTTACATGACCATTGAGAAGCCAATTACTTCTGTGTTTCCATTTCGTGAAGGTGGCATTGTAAAAAGCGACATTGAAAACATCCTACAAAGGAATGGCCTTGAGCTTCCTGCTTACTATGAGTGGCGTTCTCGTTCGGGTTGTACTTTCTGTTTTTATCAACGCAAAATTGAGTGGATTCGATTAAAAGAAAAGCACCCTCAACTTTTTGAAGAAGCAAAAGCCTTTGAAAAAGGGGATGATAATACTGTTGTCGGTGAAAAATTCTATTGGATGGGGCAGGGACAACCTTTAGAAACTTTGGAAGACCCCGAAGTTAAGCAAAGAATTATTCTTAACCATGAAAAACAAGTCGCTCGTTTTTACAAGAAAAAGCGCCGCAATGCTTTACTTGGTGATTTTGGGGGCACTTGTGAATTTGGTGATCTCGATGATATCTACGATGAAGTTGAAGGTGGCGGCGCTTGCGTAACTTGCTACAAATAAGCTTCAACAAAGCCTATTACTTGAAAAGCGACTAAATTGTCGCTTTTTTTATGGCCTCAACAAAAGTAGAAATCTCATCACGGGTAATATCTAGAGGAAAACTTACTCTAAACGTTTTATCTGCCTGCTCCCTCGGCATACCTAGTGCAGTTAATACATGAGAAGGTTCAATCGTTTTAGAAGTACAAGCAGAACCTTGGGCAATACAAAATTGATCATCTTGTTGTCTGATCAACAGGGAAGTGTTTGTGTCATGAAGAGTGAGTGACATACAGCTTGGCAATGTGGTCGAGTTACCATTAACAGAAAAACGAATGTCATTTGAATCTAGCTTATTAATTAAATAGTCTTTTGCTTCAGTCTTTTTAAAATCGCTATAGTATCGTGGGAATAACTCAACCGCCTTACCAAACCCAATGATTAATGGCGCAGCAACGGTTCCACCTCTCAGGCCATCTTCTTGCCCTGCACCATGAATTACAGGTTGTAAGTGTTTCTTTCGTAAATCACGAATGTAGACAGCTCCAATTCCTTTTGGTCCAGCAATTTTGTGTGCCGACAACGAAAGAACATCAATATTCATATCATCGACATCAATCTCTTCTTTCATAAAACTCTGAGCACAATCACTATGAAACAAAACTCCTTTTGAAAAACAAAGCTCACCAATTTCGGTAATCGGATTGATTGTTCCTAGCTCATTATTCGCATGCATGATTGAAACTATAGCGGTATCCTCACGTAGTGATTCAGAAACAGCTTCTGCAGTAATGATCCCATTCTCATTTGGCTTGATATAAGTAATTTCAAATCCTTGAGTTTCGAGATACGAACAAATTGCAAAGATACATTTATGCTCAATTTGTGAGGTAACAATGTGCTTTTTATTGCTTGGAACACTTCCACCAAACAACAAGCTTTTAAACGCTATGTTATTTGATTCTGTCGCACCACTGGTAAACACTATCTCACTTGGATACGCCCCGATTTCATCTGCAATTAGCTCTCTAACACGCTGTATTTCATCCGAGACTTCAACTCCCAATTTGTGACTAGATGCTGAGTTAGCAAAAGAAAACTTAAAAGCATCAAAAAGTGCTTGTTGAACTTCAGGTAAAACAGGATAAGAAGCTGCTGTATCTAGATAAATCATAAACGGGAGTGGTAATTGATTATCAGAAGATACTAACATGCATTCACATCCTTGATTAAAGAAATTTTATGTTTAATAATTCTGATATTTTAGTTCTAGATACTCAATATTTCTAACAGCACTTTTAGGTAGTGCTTGGTACAAATTTGGATATTTATCTGTATCCTCAATGCCATCAGGTGCCTAATCTTTGATACTATTTCGAACCAAATCTTTTTCAATTTCCAGTAGATAGACCTCTCTAGAGTCTTTAAAGAAGGATGTAATAATTTTTTGTAGCTGACGCTCGTATGCTAAGTGAATAAAGCCCTTTGTTTTCAGTGAACTGGGTTGATAATGGTCTTGAATATTGAATTGATAAAGCTCTTCGGCTTTTAAGATGTGATACAGCTTGTTCACATACACTCCTTTACGTTGTAATCCATTACTTTTGCAGCATTCTCCTTGGCTGCAACGACTTTCCAGTTTTGAAAATCTTACTTTACCATATGAAGTTCTTTTTATGTGAAAAATACTAAAACAGTATCGTTCATTGAGGGTTATTTTAGTGACTGAAAAAGTTATAAAGGTTTGAAGACATAATCTTAATAATTGTCATCTATTGTGACTTCAACAACAAAAATAATGAGTTGGCTAAATAGCAAACAGACGTTACGTATCTCCGCATATATAATATACGCCTTGTTGTAATTAGGGATCTTTTCTATGGAAGGTAATTCAAATCAATCCTCAAAAGATAATTTATCTTGGGGAATGCTCATCAAAGGTGTATTCGTTCAGCTTGACTGGGGGCTTAGCCGAATTCTAGCTAAATCAATTCAATTCTTATTAATGGCGATAATTGCAATAGTGAGTTTTTTACTAGTGCGAAAAGGGCTGATTGGGATTAGTGAATACGGAGAAGGCTTGGCTGAACTTTCTAATGCTGAAATTGGCTTTATTGTGTTAGCAGTGATCTTAGTTTGCCGATTATTGATTTACTCATCAATTACCAGTGTTTCTAGTTGGAGAACTTATGCAACCCCATTCTTTTGGTTTGGAATATTCGTTTTATTGGGGTGGTCAATGATGAGCCTCATCTTGCTGAGTGAAATTCAAGGTGCAAAAGAAAAGCTAGAGCTCTACCTTCAAACACAAGAGCACCATCTTCAACTGATTTTGATGGTTACGTTTTTATTCAGCCTTTATATCTCAGTACCAAGTCAAAAACTTATTATTGATGATGAGGTTAACAATGAAGAGGTTGAAGGTTCAGCAAACGTAGCCAAGATGCAAAACACTTCTGAGTCCCAATCTAAACAAAACACAGAATCAAAAGATACAAACGAACATACTGCCAAGGAAGAAGTAAATGAAACTGCTAAAAACTCTGCTGTTTAGTGCAATAGTGACTAACATGTTTATTGCTAACGTTCAGGCAAAGGAGCCCAAAATGTCTCTGATTGAAGGCTGTCATGAACTAGTGAATATTCAGAAAAACAAAAATGAAAGACGATTACTTGCAGCACAAACAACTTCTTTATCCGAGTCTCTCCGAGCAGGTTATTGTTTAGGGGTTATTGCAGAGTATGCTAGAACTAAAGATTGTCACTCTGACTGGTTCGATAGGGCTAAATTCATTGCAAAATTTTATGATGAAAGGGATCGTCTTTCTGAGACAACTATCCTGAAGCAATCTTGCAAAATCTGACATGGATTATCTATCGCTACCGCAAGCAATAAAAAAGCTATTCGGTGTTGAGCTGTCGGAAAATAAGGCATTAAAAGATCTTGTTTATCCGTTAGCTCGATTTCCGAAGTCGAGTCCAGCAAAGAACTTTTTAAATGTTGTTCGAGAAAAAATCGAGTACAGTGATAAATACAATATCCTAGTACCTCATGCTAGTTTGATAAAACTGCATAATGCAATGATTCTGCAGTGTATCTTCGCAGACACAAAAAAAGTGAAAGATATTTTTGTCGAGAGAAAAAAGCGCACACTGGCAGCAGAGTTTATTCAAATGCTCTTGATTGATAGGCAATCAGTTATTGGTATTAGTTTATCTGCAGACAAAAGTTGCCGATTGGTTGAAATACTATTCTCTAATAATCCGCTAGATGAAGTAAAGCTTCCAAATCCATTTGAACAATTACCTATATTGTCTGGTTCAAGTTTGGTACAGGGCATACTTGTGCAAAGCGCTGCAATTTCTCAGGGAGAAAAAATGATGATGCATTACCTTAATGGTGATTTGGAGCTTGCTTATCAAACCTCTCTTTCAATCCGTTCGACAAACGAAGTTATCAATAAGTATCAATTGCTTATTGCTTCTGAGTATCAAGAGGCTGTAGATTTTGATCATCTTTTAGAAAATATTTAATTTTTTGGGGTTGTGAGTGCAGTGCACTCATTCAATCTGTATCGCGTTCGAACAAAGGTAACTTTAGAGAACAACTTTAACTCTTGATAACCAATCATGTTGATTGGCCGAGAAATAATTTAAGGGATATAGAAATGAATACACTTACTATCAAGCCTCAAGATAATAGCTCAAACATGAAAAATGGAAACAAAGGTTCTTCTGGTACTAATCGCCAATATGACCAAGTTCATGGTAATCGTGGTAAGCAACAAAACCCTAACCAAAAGGGGAAATAATGAGTTTTGTAAAGCTTAGACCATGGAAGTGTCGCACTATCTTTTTTGATCTTGAGTTTTATGTTCCTGAATGTAATCGAAAAGATGTAGGTTTAAATTACAATCCTTGGGATAAAAAAAATACACTTATTGGGGGCTCGTTTTTGTCTGTAAACCCTCAAGTAAACTTTGCTCAAACTGATCACAAAAATAGAAGCGAGGTTAAGTCCTTTTTGATTTGGAATTATAATTCTGAAAGAGAACTATTAGTTGATATTTTTAGGTTTATTAAAAGAGAATCAGAGCTAGTTAGGAAATCTCATCAAGGTAGGCATTCATCAGTGTTATGTGGTATTGGAATTACATCTTCAGATGTTCCTGTCCTTTTTGAGCTTTTCAAACGTTATAATATTCTTTCAAATTCGGATGCTTTTATTTTTCAAAATGAACTCAGGGTACTAGATTTGTCGCAATTAGCATTAGTATCGTTCAATTGTAAGAGTGACTATTTATACCCAAAAGCAAAAAATGACATATTGAACAAATATCAACCGGGTAAAAGGTTTGAATGTGGCTCTAGTGTATGGGGGCTTTATGAAGATAAAAAATATACAGATATCGAAGACAGAGTTGTAGATGAAGTTATGTGTACATTTTTTTCTTATAAATCAATATTAAAAGATATCCGAAACTTTAAAGCTCTTGAGGCTGAAGATAAAAAAAGAGCTAAATTAAAGTTAGTTGAAAAACAGGAGTGTCACGCTAACTAAATGTTATGATTTAGAAAGCAACGTGGTCTGGTTTATTGAACAGGCCACCTTTCAGCGCTCACACTCCATATCCTGAGGTAATCTTGAGCTTCTTACTTGAGGCTTCGTCTTTTTCTTATCACTTGAGACTACCGTTTTATCAGAGATATTTTCATATTCCAATCCCATCACAAACTGCTGAATCTTCTCTGCATCTCTGGATGCCCTTAAAATTTCTTTGGGGTCGTCTTGGAGTACCTGTATCCATGCACCAACATAGGCGGCATGTTGCCCGAAGTCGTGGCCTATTTGCAGTTCATCACCGATCATTAGCGAGGCGATTTCGGCTCTGAGTTCTTCTTTGGCGTAGGACTCATCACCGAAGCGGCCTGACAGATCTCGATCTAATCGGCTTGAATGGCCTGTGCTGTGGGCTGTCTCATGAAAAATGGTCGCCAGATAACGGTCTGCGGTTTCGAATTGGGATTTGGCGGGTAAATGAATGCTATCAGAAGAAGGGCTGTAGTAGGCATTATCGTGTTGGTCATGATGAACGCTAACACCAAGATTATTGATGATTTTCTCAGCTCGTTCATGTCGTTGCCAGTCGGGTTCTTTTTTGATTTTCAGCTCTGGTAAACCTTCAATTTGTGCGGCATTAAAAACAACAGCACTGAATACTCTTGGTTTTTCTAGCTTGATGGTTTCTTTTATAGGTTTACCGTCCGCACCTAAGATTTTTTTACCATTACTGTCAGTCTTGTCTACCTTATCGAACAGCTTCCAATATTGGACTATGGTGCCGTGTTGCCCTTTCATCACCTTGGCATCTAAGCTATTGGCTTGTTTAAAAGTCATCCACCTTGGATCTTCTCGGCCTTGCATAGCTAACCATATCGCATTGGAACCTTTATATTTAGTGCCACTGACTGGATTGTGAGGCATTCTTGGTTCGCCCGGCTTCCACGGAAGTTGCCAAGGTGCAGTGCCTTGTTTTAATTGTTCAATAAGCTTGTTGGCGATTTGCTCATGGTATGGGACTTTGTTCTTTTGATTCGTTTGCATGGTTTAGTCCTCATCAGTATCAACTTCTACTGCTCCCCATGCGTCTTGTTCAGATAGCGCATCTTCCTCAAATGCGCCTAGTTCATCGGCTTCTGCTTTCGTTACTTCTACAATATTTTGTGGTGTGTTGAGTAGAGCTAACTTTTCATCGAGCTTAGTGTTCAAGTTGGTGTTCATAATGGGTTTCCTTATTTGGTGCAAAACGGGATTTGGTAATTGAGTTTTGTGGGGTAAATCTTTCCTTAAATCGTTCTAATGCGGATTGTGGTTTGGCTTGTATGGTAGCTTGCTGCATTGGTGGTGAAGTGGTTGATTGAGTTTGGGTCTTTATCGCTTTAGTTTGTTGAGATTGCTTGTCTACTTTGATCCCTTGCTGTGCCAAACGTTGATAGTCCAGTGGTTGCGGTTTGTAGCCTGTGACTTCCATTCCTTTGATTTTGGCTTGAAGCCATGCTTCACGTTTAAAGTTCTGACTGCCTTTTAGCTTAATTTGTTGCCAGCCACGATGTTCGGCAATGGCCAATAAATCCATAATGATTTTGCTGTGTTCAAGCCGTGTTTGGAGCTTGTTGCCTTTGTCGATAAAGGCAAGTGCTGCTGAGTTCCGATTGGGGAAATAGCTTTTGCCATTGGCAGAGGTATAGCGCATATACAGATGCTTGGGCATCGGCATTTTTGATGCTTCTTGCTCAGGTTGTTCCTTGTTTGGTTTCGTAGGCTGTGTCGGATTGTCTGGCTTTGTCTCTAATTCAGTTTCTGGTGCTTTTACGCGTTCAAACGCAGTTTTTTGCGGCTGCGTAGCTATGGTTTTGAGTGTGGGACTGACAGGCATAATGCTATTAAGCGCTGGCTGTAATCGTTCTGGTTTTTGATATTTAAGCTCTGGCCAACAGCGTTCAATATAGCCTTCGATTTGCTTTTTTACTCTGAATACGCTGTTACTCATATGTAAGTCATTAAAGTCGGTTAAGCCATGTTGAATTTGTTCGGTAGAAAATTTAGGGGTTAGCCAATGCCCACCGACTAAATTGGCTGACTCTCTAGCTTTTTGTATGCCTTTGTTGATTTGGTTTTTATGGTCATTGTCGGCAAGAAACAGATGTTTTGCATTGGGATACTTGGCACTGATTTTTTCGGCAACCTTGGGCATATTACCCGCATCTACCGTCATCACTACGCTGCGGCCTGTGGCTTCGGCAATACTCGCTGCTGTTGAGTAGCCTTCAGCGTAGAGAATAGGTTCATTGGCATTCAGTGGTCTATCGCCAACCACGAAGAAGTGTCCTGATTTTTGCGCGCCTTTTTTAAGGCATTTAAAACCATTAGGGCTGATCCTATGGAGGCTATGGGTATTTTGTTCAGTATCATAAAGCGGGATCACCAATCGGCCTTTTTTATCCTGACATACCCCGGGATAAGCTTGTACGCCTTTGCGACTTGAATAGCCTTGACCTGAATATGCCATAGGCAGTTGTCGATACAACTGAGCACAGCGTTTGGCGTGATGTTGCTGCTTTTGATTAAGGCTTTGTTCCCGTTGATAACGAATATTGGCCATGTGTGCTTTTTGATGGAGACGTGCGGTTGGATCGGCTTGTTCAAAGCTAGCATGCCATTTTTGCGGTTCGCTGTGATTCCGGTGATCTTGATACCAGCCAACTGGATGGCCATCATTAAACACCGCATAGACACCACTCTTTTGACCTCGTTTGTCATCTTGTGTCGCAACACGATGAATTTGACCGTCCATCAGCGGTGGCTCTTTAAGTAAAAAGCCTGCGGTTTCCAGCACATTATTAAATTCAAGCAGGGGATCTTTATCACTGTGCTGTTTCATCATATTGGGATCGGGCAGCCAAGGTTCTACTCTGCGTTTTTCGGTTCCAGCTTTGGCATACCACAAGCCTTGTTCACCATCAAAGCTGATGGCAGCAACACCATTGTTGAGTCTGCCTATTTCTTCTTGGGCTTGCGCTCTATCGTCATAACCCACGGCCAAATAGGTTTTGTGCTTCAATTGCTCATTACTCATAGTTTTCATCTCCAACTACATTTTTGAAATCAGTAACCAAGTCGTTCATTGGTGTTTTTTGAGATATAGGTTTGGGTTCTGTTTGGCTCGGTTGCTTTGCAACACTATTGTCAGGTTCAGATTGCTCAACACTTGTTGTATCGCCATCCTCAGCGCAGCGAATTTGAGTGATAGTGATTGAGTGCTGCTTGGGTTTAACTTTTGGGATGTCTGGTATTGAGAAATGATTTCTATCTGGATGATTGCCACGAACAGTTAGCTGTTTATCTTGATACCAACGCAGCTTTTGGCATTTCACAGGAGGGCAGTTTTCAAGGAGTAAGATGGCATTATCAGCACCCATTTGCATCAGCTCTTGTGGCAGCATTAAAGCTCTGCCGTGATCACTAATACTTTCACTTTTACCGCCTTTGCCTGATAACTGACGACTACGACTGCGGTTATTGATGGTAGAAGTACCAAGGCTATCGGAGATCTCTCTCGCCACTTTGGGATTTTTCGGTGCAAACACAATTTGCAGCGCATGGTTATCCGCAAGCGTTTCAGCACCATCATGACCGTAGATTTCTCTTAGCTGTGCTGGCGATTGAATAATAGTGAGTAGACGCAAGCCATAACCTGCCACATAGCTGATCCCCTTGCATAAAATGCCAACTTTGCCAATGGCAGCAAACTCGTCCATTAGCAATAGGACTTGATATTTGAGTTGTGGATTTTGCTCTGGCAGCTCACGAGTGTTGAGGTCAATCAGCTGTTGAAAGAACAAGTTAATTAGTGGTGATAAACGACTTAAATCATCGGGTGTCACACCGACATAAATCGACATCTTTTGCTGGCGTATTTGTCGTAAATCAAAGTCATTACCTGCGGTGACGGCATCAATTACTGGGTTATAAAACAGCTCTAAAGCCGAAGTAAAACTTTTCCGCACAGAGCCACGAGTACGCTCTGGTGTGTCGAGGTATTCTTTAAGAGCTAACAGGCATTGGCTAGATAAACTGACGTTTGAATCTAGTCTCAACTCTAACTGCTGAGCCAGATATTCATCGCCTTGAGTAAGCAGTCTTAATACTTCTCCCATGGTTACAGGTAAAGGCGGCGATTCAATCAAATACAAGACTAATCCCAACCATAAAGACCGGGCTGAGGCTTGCCACACCGGAGCTTCATTATCGATATTGGGAAATAGCATTTGACCAATTTTCTGAATATCGTTGATTCGAAAACTGGGGTCATTAGATATGTAAAACAACGGATTCCAACGATGGCTTTGATAGTTTCTTGGAGCAAGATTAAGCAGAAAACATTGCTGGCCATGAGCCTTTCGAAAGCCGGAGCTGATGTGCCAGTTCTCTTGTTTAATATCCAGCACTACAGCGGAATCTTGCCAACTAAGTAGATTAGGAATGACCACACCGACGCCTTTACCACTTCGAGTCGGCGCAGACATTAATACATGCTGCTGACCTGAAAACAGTAGGTATTGCTCTGACAATCCAAAGCGTTTTTTTCCCACGACGATGCCAGATTTGGCCAGTAACCCAGCTTGTTTGATTTGTTTGGTATCGGCAAATTTAGCGTCGCCATAAAGTGGCTGCTTTTTTGTTTTAAGCTTTTTAGCAACAAAGGCGATAACAGGCGCAAAGCCAATGGGAACGGATAGAATGAGATAAAACTGAGTGATTTTTTGATTGCCAAAGTAGTAAGCGTACTTGAAAATGGTTAAGGGACTGGATTGTTTTACATCGAGGTTAGCGAACCATAAGAACAAGGCGCCACTGAGCCACAGGCTTGCGATTAACACGCCAATGATGCTTGATAAAATAATCCAGCCACGTTTGCTCATTCTGCTTCCACCGTCTTTGGATTAAACAAGACTTCACTGACAAAGCGCCTGCCGTTGACCACTTGCAGCTGCACAATCACATCGACACACAGATTCAGAAGCTGTTTAATGTCTTCTCTGGATAATGACGAACCTGCTTGGCTTTCTTTTAGTAGCAACATCAACTGCTCTAAAGCCAACTTAGGGCTGCCAGCATGCATGGTGGTAATACTGCCCGGATGCCCTGAGTTGATATTGCGCAGAAAATAAAAGGCTTCATCACCACGGATAAGCTCTGCAACAAATACTCTGTCAGGTTTCATTCGAAGACTGGCTTCTAACAGTTGCTTTTGGGTGATATTGGCGATGCCTTGGTTACCTGCGGAGTAGAACAAACTTACGGTATTAGAATGGGTGTTATAAAGCTGAAGCTCATCGACATTTTCTATGGAGATCAATCGCTCTGAATCTGGGACTTGTTGAAGTAATGAACGCAGAAACGTTGTTTTGCCTGAGCCAGTCGCACCTGAAACAATGATGTTTTTTCGAAGCTTGATAGCAAGCTTTAGGAAAGCGGAAATATCTTCTTGTTGTTTCAGTTCTATCAGTTGTTTTTCACTCTGATGTTGGTTATTTGCTTCAATATGCTGAGTACTGAAATAGCCCTGCTGTTGATAATCATCCAAGCTAAATACTACACTTGATGGTTTGCGAATCGTTAGGCTGATTTTGCCAATCAAAGTCACAGGCGGAATGGCGATTTGGACTCGCTCACCATGAGGTAAAGTAGCCGATAAAATCGGATGCGTACTATCCAGTTTTTGTCCTGAATAGGTCGCAATCAACTTGCTTAGTCGTTGGCAGTATTCCAGTGAAATGGCATTGGATTTATGTTTTTTCCAACCTTTATTGGATTCCGTTAATACTTGCTTAGGCTGATTAATCACAATTTCGGTAATACTGGGCTGAACCAAATAAGCATTCAGTAATTTCAAATGTTCTAGCAAAGCCAAAGAACGGCAATCTTCGATATTGATATCAGATCTAGGACTTTGGTTAGTGGCTAAGTTTAAGCTCATACACACTCCTAAAATCTAAATCTCGTGCCACAAAAACATTGATGTGTTCCCCTTGGTTTTTATACAAAGTCGGTTTGATATGAATCGAGTCTTGCAGAGCTATGGAAGCGAGATCTTTAGTGCCGCCAATGGTGTCTCCGAATTGGATTTTATTGCTATTGCCTTTGGACTTATTGGCGTAATAAGTGCCGACATCACCAATCAGGCTGAGTAACATGGCACTACCAAAACGCTGCCCAAAATGACCATCGACATAGCCGCTGTGACCACTACGCCCTAAACTATCGGTTCCCGGTGACGCCAAATCCATGATCACACCAGTGGGCGTTTCAATCCGATCCCACAATACGAAAATCCGTGCTTGCCCTTGTTCAATGCCAGCCTGATATTCACCCACGATATGACTGCCTTTTTCCACTAACAGCACCTTGCCATTAGTGGAGTAAATATCCCGACTTAACTGGCAACGAGTCATACCAGCCACATCACTGCTGATGGCTGTTTCTAAAATGCAGTCGAGAAACGCCCCTTTAGTGATAAACAAGTTAGGATCAATGATTCGACTGGCGATACTTCCCTGAATTTTAGTGGCTTGTAATTGTTGGTTTAGTGAGTGGCTATTAGGCTGTTCTTGGTTTATGTCCGGCAAGGAGTCTTGTTGTTGAATGTTTCTTGGAACAGCCTGTTGCGAGCTGTTACTGAGTACCAATAAGCCATCTAACTGTTTGCGTTGTTGTGGAGTGAGTGTTTTTTTCTGGCCACTTAAACGAGCTAAATGACCAAACTGCGGTGAGTTGGGTTCGTCCAATTTCCCTGTATGAATCATTGAACTTTTATCTGCGGTTGATGTTGTTGGCTTAGTGGGGGTTGAGTGCTTATCTAGCTCAGGTGGCGCACCGAGATGATCGGCAATGGTGTAATGATGTTGGGTTGGGTTGATATCAGACTTTGCGTGACTAAAACCACCGTTAATCGCTACTAACAACACAATTATTAATCCAGCGATAACAAACATCACCGCTTTGGTCAGCCATGTATTGTTTTGAACTCGATTACCTAACTCTGGAACGGGGTTATTGGAAAGCTCTGGTTCTTGGTTAGTGTGTTGCTCAGCCATGCAAACCTCCATGCCTTTTAGCAATTCGCTTCACTTGTGGGATCTGTGTTTTTTGATAGCTTGCTGGCTGTTCTGCATCAAAGGACTGATTAAACAGGCATAGAACTAAATTGCCTTGCCTTAGTACCAGTCTTCTAACCACTCGCCTGATCACTATGGTGTTAGGAAAGTCAGGATTGATATGGCTATTCACTAAGCTTTCACTGTCATCACTATTGACGGTATACACCGCAGGTAAGTCTTGTTTAGGGTTGAATTTAAGGTAAGTAAAACGACCATCATCAAAGGCTGTTATAGGTAACAAGGCTTTATTACCTTTGTAGAAATAGTTTTGGTTGTTCACCTGTGGCGTGGTGTGACGGTTAAGTTGATCATCAAGTAACTGCTGTTGATTGTGTTGATGTAGCTGATTTTTAAGATCATCGGGATAGATAAAATCTATCGCAAACATCATATTGCGGCTTGTGGCTTGGTTAGTGTTTTTCAGCTGTGAGGCATTTAACTCAAATTGGTACACATGGCGATTAGTCAGTACCGTCATATTGGTGATGGCTTGCTGGGCTTTGGGTTTGATAAAGATGTGATTGTCTACTGGCGTTACACTCCAAGCGGCACTGTCACCCATCGCAATTTGTTTGATGGCTTCTCCACTGGCAAAGGCTATGTCGGTGGCAAAACCATAATGACCGACTAGCTTCACTACTTGCTGAGGATTAAAATTGATATGGCGTACACGTCTATCAAAATGACCAATGTGAGGCGTTTCCAGTGCCAATGCGTTTTGACTAATAGCCAATAAGACGAGCAACCTATTCATCCAAGAAAGTCGATTCATATTAATCCCCTCCTGTGGCTTGATCATTGCGATAGCTCAGCACTTGAAAACCAAGAGGATTTAACTGTCTGTCAGCAACCAACATTGGTGCATTGCGATAAGTGAAGGTGATGGTGGCGACCCAATGGGTTCGCGAATGGTTTTCACCGATTTGTTTAACTTGCTTGGTATAACGCACTAACGCCGTAGTGGTTTTCTCACCATTATTTTTGTCGTGTCCAATAAAACTGATGGCATTTACTTTGATCAACACTTGTGCAGATTGACCATACAAATTGATTGGTGCATTGTGATTGGATTTAGGATTGGTTTGTAAGCTGTAATCTTGTTGGACGTTTTCATCGGACATTAGGCCGATAAGCTTTCGGTCATAACTGCGAGTTTGCCACTGGTAGCCTTCTCGAAGGCGTAGGTATTGTGCTAAGAAATATTTATCTAATACCTCTTGAGCTTGTTGTTTGACTTGTCCTTTGCCGGCTAAGGTTGAAACCACATCCACAAAGCCTGTGTTGTTATCCACTCGAATCACAAAAGGCTCTATGGACTTCAGTGGCATTAAAGTAATAAGGCTGATAGCCAAAAGTGAGGCAAGTAAAGCGAGTAACAAACAGCATTTCCAAGCTCGTTGCTCAGATTGTTTGATTTTGACATTCAGCTCAGCATCCCAACCTCTGGCTTCGACAAAGTATTTTTGAAGTAACTGCTTATCGGTCAATTGCTGCTCAAGTTCAGCCATGACGTACCTCAATAGGCTTGATAACAATAGGCAGAGTGTTCACAGGTTTTAGTCCTTTGCCATCGTCTTTACAGTGCGGTGGTTTGGGCATGCTTGAGCAGTGAGTGAGCAATAGGATGAAGCATATTGATAGGCATTTTTTCATTGGTCGCTTTCTCCTGAAATGCTGTTACCACCAAAGCGTTGTTGATAAGCACGATAGCCTGAACCTACAGGCTTTATTGGTGCCGATAGCGCTTGACCTGTGTAGTTCAAATCTCGTCTTAGCGTTCGGTATTGATGGCGTAATGTCGTAGGGCGCATAGCATGAAGACTGTTTGAAATCGCCCCGTGCGCGGCAATCGCCACACCGCCACCAAGAGCTGAGGCCATTGCGGGTATTTGCTTCATCACTAAAATGCACAACCCCATTACTATGCACAGCATGGAGCTGTCGCTTAACGTGGTTAATGCCGCATGGTTGTGAGAAATTTGTGCGAGATATTTAGACGCCACTGTGGTCATCAGTTGTCCTGACGACACACCCAGCAGCAAGATAAAACCGAAGTTGAGTACCATGCCTAGCCAGCTTTCAAAAAAGCGTTGAGTGGCTTGAAATAGAAGTAGAACAAAGAAGGCCGGACCGATAGCCAACAGCACACTGACCATGACTTTGCTGAGTAAAATAAAGAAGGCTACCAACAAAGTCAGGCAGCCACCAATGGTTAATATCCCCATCGCCAAAATGTACATGCCGAAGTTGCCGTTCATGACGCCACCTTGTCGCCATGCATTATCGGCAAGGATGAGGATTTGGCCGAATAGGTGATCTAATAGCTGCGCTGCATTTTGGGTTTTGGTGCCAGACACAACTGCCGCTAAAAACTGTGGTGTTTCACTTAAAAAGCGCACCACGGTGTGGTTGTAATGGCCAACGGTTAATCCCAAAGTCAAAATGAAACC
This sequence comes from Parashewanella tropica, assembly GCF_004358445.1. Lineage (NCBI taxonomy): Bacteria > Pseudomonadati > Pseudomonadota > Gammaproteobacteria > Alteromonadales > Shewanellaceae > Parashewanella > Parashewanella tropica. Next base: position 3,879,298 of record NZ_CP037951.1, on the reverse strand, counting down.
AATCCGAATGATGCGAAAAAATCCCTCCTGTAATGGCTCCTGACTGCGACCAAACATCATTGAATAGCCCCAAATCACTACCCATAAAATCATCATGCTGGTAAATACGGGGATCAGGTATTGGATCAGCCTTGCAGAGCCTTGTTGCACGTAGTTGTGCAAGGCTTGATCTACTAAGCTAAAAATACTTCGATACAGATTACTGGTAGCCGCCATTTTGATTACTCTTTGGGATGAGCCATATCAGCAGGTAGCGGCACAGGATCGCCAGTCACAATGTCATTTGCCGCTTGTTGAACATTGATACATTCAGGATGATTGCGATACTTCGCAGGATTGTTGCTGCATTGGGTTAAGGTTTGCATCAAGATTTTCTGATGCTGTTTAAACCAAGCCACATCATGAGCTTGGCTTTGTTGGCTATGGCGACTACTCATTTTTGAGCAGCCTGTCATCACACAAAACAGGCTTGAAATAACTAAGATATTGATAAGTTTCATGCAGAGTCCTCATTGGAGATTTAATGGGTTCTGCCGTCCTTGGTGGCTAGTTCCAATTCACATTAATCGGGTGTAATTCGCCAGCGGATTCTATCGCCATTTGAGTAATACGTTGCTGCGCTAATGCATCACTGGCTTGTGCTTGAGCTTTTATTAGCTGCAATTTGGCTTGTTCGTTGGCAAGCATGGCGTTTTCCGCCTGAATTCGGGCTTGTAAGTCTTGAATGTCTTTTTGTTTTGGCGCTTGAGTGATCTTATTGATGAGCCTTGTCAGTTGGTCATATCTCACTTGAGTTTCTTGCAAAGATAATTGGGTTTGCCCTAACCAACGTCCACGATAACGATTGATGTCATCAAACAAACTTGCGCTGTCACCACCAAGCTTGAGCCATTCGCTATTGTGTAGCCCTTGTTGTTTGAGTGTGAGATTGGGATCGACTTTGACCGCCACATCGTAAACAGAATCAATGGCATCACTCATTCCAGTGATACCGTTGATGCTACTGAGCTGGCGTTTCGCAGTATCAAGCTGTTGTTTGAGCGTGTCGATTTCTTCCAATAAATGACGTATTTCAATGATTTTTTGATGTAAGTTAGCAATATCTATCACTGGAAAAGCCAAGCTGGGTAATGGCAGTGATAGTGTCATCAGTAGCGCTATCATTAAAGAAAGGCGTTTCATGCTTCACCTCGTTGCTCATGCAAGGCATTGAAGTATTCAGGGAGCCAGTCTTTAGGATCACTGCCAGCGGTTTCCACTATCTGGTACATCAGGTTCACTTTGTCTGTGGTGCCAGAGATCACCGCCAGTTCATCATCAAAACCGTTCAAGTCTAATTTAGCGACAACACTTTCATGGCCTTGCTTGATGATGAATTGTCGAGAGTTGGGTTGCAGCTCAGTGCTAATAAGCTCAAATTCACGTTCTGTAAGATGTAAACCATCCATATAATCATCACGTCGAGTTTTGGAGTTGGGCATTAAAATTAGAGTGGCACATTGCTCAATCAGGGTATGAGCTATGGGTGAATTAAGGACATCCCTGACCGATTGAGTGCCATACACCATAATGCCGTTTTGTTTACGAATGACTTTCTGTTTGTTTTGAGCCAAATCTTCAAAGTATTCGTCAGCTAATAGCTTCCAAAACTCATCCATAAAAATTTGCAGCTTTCGACCATCAATCAGTTTTTCGATGCGATAAAACAGATACATCACAATAGGCGTACGGATTTCTTCAATATCTAAAAACTCTGTGACATCAAAGCCAAACAAAGTTTGATTAGTGATAGATAGTTCATCAATTTCGTTATCCAAAACCCAGGATAGTTCACCGCCACGACACCACTTTTGTAGTCTTGAGCTACAACCATTTGGGTCTACTGGGTCAAGAAATTCCAAACAGCGACTTAAACGGCGTTGCGGCTTAGGTAAACTCATTACGCCTTTTACGGCATCAGCCAAGTCTTGTTGATGTTGGTGAGGTAACTCGCCACCGCAAAGCTTGGTAATCAAAGCGGTGATAAACAGTATATTGTCGGCTGTGGGTTCAAGCTGAAAGGGATTAAAACCAGTGGGCTTACCCATTTGCAGTGGTAGATATAACCCTTGAGTAGCACGAACATAGATCTCTAAACCACGGTCTTTATCGAAGATGATTTGTGTTGGCACATATTTCTTACTTTGGGAAATCAAAAAGCCTTGTAGTACCGTTTTACCAGAGCCAGAAGCACCGATGATTAAGGTATTACCTAAAGCGTGATACTCATCCCTGAGCAAGTCTTCCTTAGCTTCACGACTTTCATGAACTAGGACTTGGTTTAACCGCAGCTCTTGTGGATGAGAGTGGGGTTCATGAAAGTTGAAGTAGTATGGCGCACCAGACGCCGTTTGCAATACCGTTACTGCATCGCCCCATTGATTGCCGCAAACTTGTCCAGAGGGATAATTATGAAAACTGCAAAAACCAGCAAAGTTACGAGAAGATATTCGGGCTGGGCGAGGACGATAGCGACTGTTGGCTGGCAGCTGTGAGTAGAACGCTGATTGAATCGACAAATCATCTCTAGTGAGAATTATGGCTTGGTCGGCGAGCTCGGATTTTAGTGCTGAAAGATGCTTATCAAGGGTTTCTGTCGTGTCCGTCAATACGGTTAACACCAAATGATGTTCGCCATAAACCATGCGTCCAGCGGTTAAATCATCTAATCCAATATCAATGGCATCCACTTGGGAATGAGCAAAATCCCCTGTGGCGGTCAGCCTTTTTTGTTGGCGCAATAAAATCTCAGTAGCCACAGGCTTTGATAGAAACTGAAAACTTTGAGTTAGCACAAACTCAAACGGTGCCGATAAAAGTGCATTAAGCAAACCCGCTTCGGTGTGTTCAGGGTACTCCTTAATGCTTAAACACGCGCCCAAACGGGTTTGCGTAATGCCTTTCAGGGCAAAGGTGTTATCAGAAAATAATGGTCTTGCTCTGGGCAATGACTTTGAAATATCAGCAGTGGTAATGGCTCTGGGTTGCCACTCGCCATTGGTCAGATAATCTAAAAGCGTTAGTAAGTCGCTGTAGAATACTTTCCCTTTCACTTTTTCTTTGTCGATAACATCTTTGGTGTAGATACCTAACCGTTTAGGCTGATAACTTTCCAATGATGATAAAACCGTACTAACAACGTCATTTAATGCTGATATGGCTTGTTTTTGCTCGGCAAGTAACTGTTCTACAGTGGGAGATTTTATCTTTAGCTTTGATTTAAGCGGTACATTGGTATCACGATAGATAACGGTTAGGTAAAGCTCATTGACCATTAACTGGCTTTGGCAAATTTTATCAATATATTTCTGATTTAACTGCTTATCAAACTCAGAATGAAACTCGCCTTTTGGAACAATCTTGGATTCACGACGAATAAGATGCGTCCATAAACACACATGAGGGCTGGCGATATTTCGCAGCATCAAATTGAACTGCTCTTTCCATAAGTTCACTTGCTCAGGTTCAGCCGACTCATGTGCTACACCTTGCAGCTTGATGATCTGCAAATAATCGCCGCTATGAGTTTTGATGGTGTGTTCGTCTACGTGTGCTTGGTAAGGAATAAATTCATCAACGGAGTTTTCTCGTTGCCACTGCTCTTTGAGTTTCTCTATGGCAACAGCACTCATAGCATTCTCTCCTTATTGCGGGTATTAACAATAGGACAGGCACTAGCGTAACCCAAGCATCGCCTACAAACAGATTTAGCTTTGGTACTCATCCAGAGTTTGAGCAAACGAAACATCGCAGGATCACGTAAACACAACGAATACATGAGTGCATGTAAAGGAAAGTACAGCAATAAAACGAAGGGATTTTTAGTGGCTATCATCAGGACAGTTATAACAGCTGCCGCAATGATAATGCCATCCAAGGTCACGCCCCATTTCATCGCAGGACGAGTGACAGCCACGAACAAGGGATCACGAAAATCAGTAGAGGACATAATGACTATCCTCTATTTAACAGCAGAAATGATCAGATCAACAATGGTTGAGCCACCAAAGACCAGCACAATCCCCGCAATATACTTACCGCAAGTCTCACCAGTAATGCGCCCAAACCATGCCAAATAACCTAAAATGGCAATCCCAATAATGGCGGCACTGCGAGCAATGCCATTGGTAAGTAATTGCATCACCCAATCCACACCTTCAGAGATAGGATCGGCAAAGGCAAGTTCAGGAACCAGTAGTAAAAAGCAAATCAGAAAAAGATGGGCGACCAGCGCCCGAGATCTGCTTGATTGAATCGAATTTGTGGCAGCGATATTGAGTGAATTTACTTTCATTATCTACTCCAAACATATGCCCAAATTTAGGGCTAGAGTTGTTTATGAAAGACACCTCATATCCTTGAAGCATCGAGATAAAAATGGCGTGCTAGAAAGATTACATGGCAAGGCAAGGCTGTAAATGCTTTAAAGAATAAACACTTCGAAATGCAACCTAATGCAACATAACAAAATGACATATCAAACTTGTTGAGTTGAAAAAAAGCTAAAAAGGTAATTTTTCAGCAAAAATTTGTCAGAAATGTAACCATTTCCATTTTCTTCAAAATTGTTGGAATAACAGCAAGTAACAGAAAGAATAGTGAACTTGATAACTGAGGTTACCTTTTTCCGAAACGGCTCCGAGATTTAGTCACTACGAACAGTCAAATGAAGTATGGCTTTACGGAACGTTCACAATAAGAAGTCTTGTTCCATAAAAAAATTTGATATCGACAAATACTGTCGTTTGCATCCGTATAATCAATAACAGCTTGATATCTTAATATTACTTGGAGTAAGAACGATGCTATCAGAATCACTTAAGAAAAAGATTTTAAGCACTTATTTTGCTTGTAATTCAAAACTAAAAAATGAAGATTATTTGGAAAATATTATAGCGTTGCCTTTACTGCACGCCACTGAGTATTTATGTGAAAGTGAAACTGCTAAGCTCAAGTTTTTTTTCGATGCAAATAAGCCCATAAAAATTGCTGTTGATATTAAAAGTAACATTAATCAAAAGGATCTGTTCGCTGCATTAGATAATGCTATGTCTAATGATCGGCTGTTCATGCGAGAGATGAACATCACTGAGATAATTTATAATATAGATAGAACCTTTAGTTTTGTTTTCTCAAGACTCCCAGAGTCAGAACTCATGAAAAAAGATGAAATTGAAAGAGTTATTGACCCAGTTGAATTTTTGAAATTAATTTCTAATTTCTCTTTAGACTATTATTTATCTGGGGCTGATATAGAGCATATCGATTTAAAGTGGTTCATACGATAAATCCATGACGGCTTTCGTATTAGTGTTGAATAACTCATATTACTCACTAGTCTCAGGTTTAGTGCAAAACCTGAGGCATAAACGAATTACGAAGCAGGGCAGACAAAAGCGACTCACTTAGCAAAATGGTAATTGAGAAATTTGGGTTCTTTACATATGTTCAGCTAGAAATTAGTTAAAGAAAAGTTCTTAAATTCTAGGTAAATGAACGAGCTTGTTGACTCTATTTCTCAAGACACTGAATTCGGTATGGTGAGCTAAGTTAAGAGCAATAGCCTCTTTTTAGATAAACATAAACTATCAACATGAATCTATAGTCTTTTACATTGTGTAGATGTCGTTTGGTTCTGTTGGCTTTCAATTTAAGGTGTCAACTTGAACCATATGAATGTGCAGTGTATTGAACTAGCGAATAAAATTGTAAATCTAGAAAAAAATGATTACTTAGGCTTGGCTTTTTTCTCATCAGTTGGTTTGGGTGTTTGCTCTTTACTAGACCAACTTGTTAGCGCCGACAAAGTGGAGTTGTATATTTATTTTCTTTCGATGTACCTGCTGGCTTTTATTGTTTCCCTTATCATCTATATTCATTTAATTGATTATGTAACTTACAGAAAGATTAAGTCGATGCTGTGTGCCCACAAACCGCCAATATCAGCTGCTCAAAAGCTTTTGGGTGCTGTGGACTTACTTGATATAACTGAACCCTCATCTAAGGCACTAGGTGAATATGTTAGAGGTCGTGGGGGATAAGGATAAACTTGCTATGTACAAGGCTTATACTTTTATTGATTAAGGCTGGATTTGATAACAGATTTTGAATAAGTATTCTTATGCTCTACGACACTGTCAGAAATGTCAGTGAGCAGGCTCGAAATACTCAAAAGTGCGCGAGATATCCATTTAACTCATTGTATCTAAAAGGACTCAAATTACTCAAAATCCCTGATTTACCTCGCGGGTTAAACCAAGGTTTTTTGTTTATATACAGTAAGATAGGTATGACAGTGAGCGAGTGATGGGGTGTCAGGGGTCGGAGGTTCGAATCCTCTCATTCCGACCATTTTTCTTAAACTTTACAGTGAGTTAGTTTTCTTAGCCCCGCTGACATATTTTCTGAAATCTCGTGCAAATCTCGCGCATCAATTCAATTAACTATTTTAAAACAGTGTCTTACGAGCTTGAACGCTGACACAAAAAAATCTCGCGCACTTTTTCACGGTCATTTTTCTAATTTGGTTTTCATCAATTGGAACCAAATGACCGAAGAGTGCAAAGGAAAAGTAATCGAATAACCTTAAATCACCGCAAAGGGTTACGTTTAAAATAATGATGTTTATCTTTTAACATCAATTGATTACATAACTGAATAGCTGAGCGTAACCAAGATTACCGTTTTCCGAAGGTGTGTGTATTTTGTGCCTACTATGAGGTGAAGTGAATCATTATTTTTTCAGATGCTTTTGAGGCAGCTGCGATTGTCCTAATACGGCAGCTACTAAAATAAAACCATCTTCTTTGGTGAAGTATGCCATGTGTTTACCGATAGGAAATCGAAAGCCGCCGGAATATATCTCGTCACAATTGATACCAAGATCGGGGTTGTCTGCGAGCATCTGAAAGCCTGATAAAAGCATTTCTTTATAACTGTGCCATTGAGGTTCAGAGAAGTGTTCAATGGTATAGTTTTTTATTTTTTGTAAGTGCATCTGAGCTAACTTACTCAGTTTAAATTTTTGATCTTTCATTTGATGTTATAACGCATTTAGGAAGCTTTTACCGTCAACAATATTGCCTTTAGCTAAATCTTCTTTAGCCGATTCAAAGCAGTGTTTAAGATATTCAGCTTTCATCGTTTCAAGCTCTTCGTAGTCTTTAATAGACATAACAACAACGGTATCTTTACTGTTTTTGCTGATCTTTATAGGTTCACGCTGTGCGCTTAGCAGTAATTCACCAAAATTACGCTTAGCATCATTGGCTGTTAATGTGTGCATGTTTATTATCCAATTTGAAAATTCAGTATGATTATAGCGCTACACACAAAACAATCAAATTAATTAAATCGTACGATTTTATTGATGATGAGAAGCAAACAATGAAGAAACTCGCCGAAAAAATTAAAGAGGTGTATCGATGAGTGATAGCATTTTTAAGGAGTTAGAAACATCAATGAATCAGGCGTTAGAAATAGCGCAAGGCAGACAGAAGGCTGCTAGGGTAACTAAATATGAAGTTGCTGATGTGAAAGCTATTCGATCAAAACTGAACGTCAGTCAAAAGGACTTGGCGTTAACAATGAATGTCAGTATTGATACTGTTAAAAGCTGGGAAAAAGGCAGAAGGAATCCAACGGGATTGGCCAGTAAAGTGCTGCACCTTATTGAGAATGAACCTGAGCTATACACCAAGCTTACACTCTCATAGATTAACGCCGAATTTGAAACCTGTTTTTGAATAAGTATTCTTATGCTTTATGGCACTGTCAGAAATGTCAGTGAGCAGGCTCGAAATACCCAAGAATGCGCGAGATACCTATTTAACTCATTGTATCTAAAAGGACTCAAATTACCCCAAATCCCTAAATTACCTTGCGAGTCAAACCAAGGTTTTTTGTTTATATACAGTAAGATAGGTATGACAGTGAGCGAGTGATGGGGTGTCAGGGGTCGGAGGTTCGAATCCTCTCATTCCGACCATTTTTTCTTTTCCCAGTTCGATACCATATCAAATCACCATTTCTACCACTGAATCCTCTACTTGGTAGAAATGGTTATTCAAGAATTAAACCTCTAACTTAGTATCGTCTTTTTCATCTTGCTGTTTTTCGTCTTCATGCCTAATAAACCCTGCGGCTTCATCATCCGTTTTAGTGAGCTGACTTTGCCCTTGCATCGGGATGGCGCGAGATTGTTGGTTTATCTCATGTATTTGTGAAGCGTTTTGCAAGTCACGGTTTGATGTGATGGAAGCAATGGATTCTCTGTCTTTTAGGAATGAAATGATATCACTGCGAATGCCAGCAAGCTCTTGCTCATTTTTGTGCATTTCTAAAATCAGTCTTGGGTGTTCTAGGTTTTGCATTCCGGTTGCGGCAAAAGTGCTGGAAACGATACGACAAACAATCACCCACGGAGTAATGCTTGAACGCACGAGAACATTTTCAGAGCGTGTTGAGTCGTGAATACTATTTCCCGTTGAGATTTTTGACTCGGTAAACGTGCCTTCAACTTTCAGATAAATCAAGTCACTTTCGAACAAGATCTCAGAATAAAAGAGGTGAGCTGTATTCGCTTGAATTCGAGCCAGTGCGCGGAGTAACAGCCCGCTTAAAAAGATGTGTACTATGGTTGATGCAGAATCCGCAAGTGCTTGAAGTTGCGGAGCCGCTAAATTGCCATTGATGTTATCAAAGCCAATAGTACGAGCCAGTGTCGCTAAGTCTACAACTTGGTAAGCCAAGATCATTGTGAGGATCGCGCTTACTACGAATAATACATTACCAGAAATCAAACTGATGATGCGTGCTTTGTCAAATACGCTACCCAAATCCATAGCCTTAACTTTAGGCTGGATTTCTTGGATCATCTCCCCGAAAAAGTTGCCTTTGCCTTCGACCTGCTGATTTAGCTTGGGCTCCAGTTCTTGATAAACTCGATTGGGTACTTCTTTATAACGACGATTAGCCATTACTAAGTTGTCGAGATTAATAAAAATTTCATTCGGATGAATGGATTCTTGCCAATTTTCACGGAGCTCAGAAACTTCTACTTTAGGATCGGAATAGTTCAAACGCTTTTTCAGCATAATGAAGGCAATAGCACTGGCGATGGTGGCACCGAGCAATAACCCGAGTAAGAGCAGCGTTGAATGGAAAGTAGGAAAGTTTGCGCTTATTTGTTGTAGTTCACTAATGCTGGTATTCGTCATTGAAAGGGAATATTGCAGGCCTAACCCGACAATAACAGGCAGTAGAATGGCGCCTGCAATCACACGAACTAATTCCATATTTCCCATGCTTGGAATGGTTCTGTCGGCGCTGCGGTTAATGGTATTACCTGCGCTACGCCATACGTTTAATAAGTAAAGAGTAAGGAGTGCGGTATAGAAAGGAAACGCAAATTCTCCTAACTCACCCGCAAATCCTGCAAGCGAAACAAAAGCGACAAACGCAAAAGCGATAAGAGCCACAGCGGTTTTTACCCATGCACCAAACAGGCGTTGTGCCATATTGCGGATGGGGTAGGGCATGTAAGTAAGCCTTGGGAAAATACTGTGGACAAAGCGGGCAAGGATGCCAATAGGCTCTACAAAAGTGGAGTTTTTACGGCCAACCAGCATTTCAATCAGTTTTTGCTTGGTATAAGCCACATAAGATCGTTCATTTTGGGCGGTACTGGATTCAGAGCGACTGTGATTATAGGCCAGAGACGTTGGATGATTTCGGCCAACAAAATAACGTAGCATGGCGAGGATACCACTGGACGCTGATGCGATGCCACCACCTAACAATAGCAGCCCAAAGCCAACCAATAGCCAACCGCCAATCGCTTGTGTTTTCACTGTGGCGGCAGCATCAAACAGAAGATATATCCCTAAAATGGCAATGATCACGCCTCTAACTGTAGTGGCTGCACCTTCTTTTTTAAATGGATTTCGTAGTCCAAGGTCTATCGACCCATAATCAAACGCCATTGTTATTCTCCCTAATTAACCACGTCTTATCTATTCAATTCTTATGATTTGTTCAAATGGTTATGTGATATAACCAGATGATTTTATGTGACTTCCATCATGATGAACGAAATTATATGGCGATAAATTCTCCAAGGGAAGTCATCATGCTAAAATACGGCTTTGTTTGATGGTTGAGAATTTACTATGAATTGCCGCTTAGGGTGTGGTGCTTGTTGCATCGCACCATCCATTACCAGCCCGATCCCGGGTATGCCCCAAGGTAAAAAAGCGGGCGTTCGATGTGTGCAGCTTTCTGACGAAAACCTGTGTCAACTCTTTGGTCAGCCCCAGCGCCCTGCGGTGTGTCATCAGTTTTCTGCAACGGTTGATGTGTGTGGCGAAACCAATGAAGAAGCCTTGTGGTTAATTACTTCGTTAGAGGCGCAGACGAGCTAGCGGTAATATTCCCTTCTGTATTTTTATATCGTGCAGCGAGCAGCTGCGTCACCGGAATGACTTGAACATTGTAGTGTTTTAATCGGCCCAAGTTTTCTTTTAAGTACTCGATCGTTTCTAGGTGAGGGTGAGCAATTACAATAAAGTGATCATGGGTTTTGCTCAATTTGATGATGTGTTGAAATTGATGTTCGAGCCCTTGAGGTGAAGTATCATTATCTAAAAATACCGTACGTCTCAAATTAGGCACATGCGCTTTGTCTGCTTCGCTTCTGGCTTTGGTGTAACGGGTGGTAATGCTGTCGACAAAAAACATATTGCGTTGTTTTAATTCTGCCATCAGCCATTTCATCGGCTGCTCTAGCTGAGTGACAAAACTGCCCATATGGTTATTTACCCCTTTGGCATAGGGTATGTCTTTTATCGCTTTATCGAGAATGTTGTTGATGGCTCTTTGGTTCATATCACTGTTGATACCACCGATCCCCATGGCTTTACCGTTTAGGGCTTGCATGGGTAAGTGCAGCATGATCTCATGGCCTTGTTGATAGGCTTGTTTGGATAGCTCATGGCTGAGCGGTGTAAAAGGCAAGAAAGAGAGTGTGATTTGTGGTGGTAATTGCAGGACTTGTTTATCCGATTGACGGTAACCAACATCATCAATAATGATGGCAACTTGCGCTGCATGCAGATGTGAAGAAACGAAAAAAAGAAGCAGTAGCGCAAGTCGTGTTAGTGTCATAGGTTTTGTTATGTACCCGTTTTAAACCATGAGATAGCCGATTTTAAAGCATTATCATCAGTATGCATTTGTGTGTCATTGATTATAGGTGCTTTATCACTTTGATTGCCACTCATACTCGGCAGATTTATATCTGGTGTGATCCCCGATTGATGAATGTTATCGCCTTTAGGGGTAAGGTAATGGGCTATCGTCAGTTTTACTCGACTATTTTGAAAAATTGTCGGGATCATGCCTTGAATACTGCCCTTACCATAACTGCGTTCTCCCATTAAAATAGCGCGTTGATTTTGCTGTAAAGCGGCAGCCAACACCTCAGCGGCAGAAGCCGAATTTTTATCAATTAATACCAGCATAGGCACGTCTTTTAATAAATTGATATCGGTGGCATTGTAATTACTGTTGGCCTGTTTGAATCGGCCTTTGGTGGATACGATAGTCCCTTTACTGATAAACAGATCTGCCACTTTTACCGCTTGCTCAAACAGACCACCAGGATTACGCCTTAAATCAATGATCAACCCATTGAGTTGCTGCTGTTTCCATGTAGTGAGTTGCGTTTTGATAGAGTCGAAGGTGTCATTTTGAAAGCCATTTATTCGAATGTAACCGAGGTTATTGCCTAATAACTGAGATTCAATGGCTGCAACTTGAATCACCTTGGGCATAATATTCAACTGCCACCTTTTTCCTTGGCTATCAGTGACATTAACATCAATGGCCTTGTTTTCTTTGGCGGCTTGTTTGATTTGTTTGAGGATGCTTTCTTGATTGTCGGTCGTGATCACTTGCTTGCTCAAGTGGGTAATGGTGTCACCCAAATCAATGCCAGCTTTTTGAGCGGGAGATCCGGTAAAAACATTGATCACTTCAAGACCTTTTTGGGTTCCATTCACTTCAAAGCCGAAACCTTTATACTGACCTTGGTTATTTTCTTCCTGCTTGGCAATATCTTCTTCGTCTAAAAACTCTGAATAACCATCGAGTTTATGAAAAATACCTTGAATGGCGGCTTCAATCAGCTCTTCACGGGTGAGGGGAGTAACATAAAAACGCTCAATGCTATCAATAACATCAGCGAGTAGTGGAAATCCATAATAAGAAGGGGGAACTTCGCGTCCTGCAATGCTTACACTAATCCCAAATAGCGCACCACAAAAAAACAAAACAACCCGTCGAGCATACTTGATCATACAGCCTCCATTGATCCAGGAGGCGGCGATTATCGTTTGCAGTAAAGCGACGGATTAATGGCTTTCCCCTTATGACGTATTTCGAAGTATAGACCAGGTTCGGCTTGTCCACCTGAGCGACCCACTAAGGCTAATGTTTCGTCTTGTTTGACACGATCTCCAGAGGATTTTAATAGCGCTTGAGCATGACCGTATAGGCTCATATAGCCTTTGCCATGATCTACAACGATCACCATACCAAAGCCTTTCAACCAGTCGGCAAAAATGACTTTTCCTGGTGCAATGGCTTTCACACTTTGGCCTTCAGGGGCACTGAGCAATACTCCCCTCCAGCGTAACTGTCCGCCTCGCTGGCTACCAAATGTGTGAGTTAATCGCCCGACGGTAGGCCAGTGTAATTTCCCACGCTGGGCTCGCAGTCCAATTAGAGCCGTTTGTTGCTTAGATTCTTTAATCGCTTGTTCGATGGCTTGTTTGAGGCTGGCTTCTTCAATTTGTAATTGTTCTAAACGAGCTCCGCGATTATTCAACACTTTTTGTAGCTGTACCAATGTGCGTTGGCGTTGCTCACTTTCTTTTTCAAGTTGCTGGGCTTGTTGCCGTTGTTGTTCGGTAACAGTGACTAATTGCTGTTTTTGCTCGGTGATTTGGTTTTGGGTTTGCTTTAGCTCTGACAGCGTCGTTTTTAGCTCTGCAATGGCTTTGACTCTGGCTTTATTTAAATATTGATAATAAGTCAGTAGTCGCTCTACCGTTGCAGGATCTTGCTGGCTCAGTAACATCTTAGTGTAATCATGATTACCACTGAGATAAGCACTTTTAAGCTGTTTAGCTAGAGTTTGCTGCTGTGTTTGCTGTTGGTGTTGTAATTGTGATTGTCTGTTAGATAACTCAGCAAGGCTAGCGTTAAGCTGGCTTTGTTGTTGCTGACTTTGGTTGATCTCCGTTGCGACTTTAGCAATGGCTTGTTCGTCACTTCTCAGTAATTGTAATAGTTGCTGGTGCTGTTTTTGGGTATCGCTGACTTGCAAATGTTGGCGATCGATTTGTGTTTGTAATGATTTAAGCTGAGATTGGCGCTCTTTAATGGTTGTAGCCGATACGGAAACCGATAATCCTAAACCAAAGATCATCATAAACATGACTGAAAATGGACGAACACAATCGCGCACAGATGCTTCCTTTTAATTTGGCAAATTGAGTAGATGAAAAAAATGCCGCTTAGTGCGGCATTTCATTGTATCGACCCAAGGTTATTGTGCAAGGGTGATCAGTGGCTGCCCTGACATTTCTTCAGGGATGCTTTCACCCATTAATGACAGCATAGTGGGGGCTAAATCACTTAGGCGACCGCCTTCTTTGATTTCACCGTCACGACCAACATAAATCAGTGGCACAAGTTCACTGGTGTGAGCAGTGTGGGCTTGACCAGACTGTTCGTCCACCATTTGCTCAGCGTTACCGTGATCGGCGGTGATTAACGCTTCACCACCAACTTTTTCTAGCGCTTCAACAACACGACCAATACAAGCATCTACCGCTTCACACGCCTGAACGGCGGCATCGAAGTTACCCGTATGACCCACCATGTCACCATTCGGGTAGTTACATACGATCACGTCATACTTATCAGACTCAATCGCGCCGACCAGTTTGTCAGTGAGTTCTGTTGAGCTCATTTCTGGTTGTAAGTCGTACGTCGCGACTTTTGGTGATTCAATCAAAATGCGATCTTCACCTTCAAATGGCTGTTCTTTACCGCCATTGAAGAAGAAAGTGACGTGAGCGTATTTTTCAGTTTCAGAAATACGAAGCTGAGTTTTACCACGGTTTTGCAGTACTTCACCTAAGGTGTTCACAAGATCTGTTTTTGGGAAAGCCACTGGAACTTTAATATCGGCCGCGTATTCAGTTAGCATCACAAAATTAAGCTTTGGCGTGGCTTTGCGGGTAAAGCCATCAAAATCCGCGTTTACAAAGCTGCGAGTTATTTGACGAGCACGGTCAGCACGGAAGTTCATAAAGATCAGTGCATCGTTGTCCTGCATTGTTGCTACGTTGCCTTCGCCATCAATAATGGCCGAAGCCGCAACAAACTCATCGTTTTCGTCACGCTCATAAGCTGCTTCGAGAGCTGCTTGAGCATTATCATATTGGTGCACTGCTTGACCTTGGGTTAATAGGTCGTATGCATTTTCAACGCGATCCCAACGGTTGTCACGATCCATCGCATAGTAACGCCCCACTATTGAGGCAATACGACCATGCCCTAGACGCTCAAATAAAGCATCAAAATGCACCAAGCTTTGCTTTGCACTACGAGGTGGCGTGTCACGACCATCAAGGAAAGCGTGTAAATAGACTTTCGTTGCACCACGTCTTACTGCCATTTTACAAGCCGCTTCAATATGCTCTTCATGGCTGTGAACACCGCCAGCAGATAGCAATCCCATGATGTGTACAGCGCCGTCAGCGGCAATAGCCTTGTCAATCGCATTACACATGGCAACGTTTTTATTGAAATCGCCATCAGCAATAGATTTACTAATACGGGTTAATTCTTGATAAACAATACGACCAGAGCCTAGGTTAATGTGACCGACTTCTGAGTTCCCCATTTGACCATGAGGTAAGCCAACGTCGTCACCAGAACCAGAGATCAAGCTGTTTGGGTAGTGGGCGTATAATTTATCTAAAACAGGGGTTTTAGCATGATAAATGGCGTTCATGTGGGTATCTTCTCGGTTACCCCAACCATCTAAAATCAGCAGTGCCAATGGGCGCTTAGCAGTAGTCATTAATTGTACCTTTACTAAATTTAAAAACAGGTTTATACCCATGACACCTACTTGCGATGACAACGGGTAGCATGGGTATAAAGCCGTGAAAATAGGAAAAGTAACTGAGAGTGTACTCGAACTGAGACATGAGAAAAAGTTAACATCTAAAAATGAGTGCGAATGATCGCAATTTGTGAACCGAAACAGTTATAATCTTTGGTTCGACGTTAAATTTAAGTCAGTGAAGAGAACACATGCAAGAATACATTCAGTTTTTTCAAGCTAACCCTATCCTTTCTTTAGCCTGGGTGGGTCTGTTTATTGGTGTCATCGTCACCACAGTTAAAGCTTCAACGCTAAAATACAAAAACGTGACCCCTCAAGAGCTTACTCAACTTATCAATCGTGAAAATGCAAAAGTGGTTGATGTTCGCTCAAAAGATGAGTTTAAAAAAGGTCACATTGTTAACGCGATGAATGTCCCGTTAGCGCAAATTAAAAATAATCAAGCCACGAGTCTTGAAAAGCATAAAAGCAGCCCCATTATTCTAGTATGCAATGCTGGCATGACATCTTCGCAAGCGGCTCAGTTGTTGGTAGCACAAGGATTTGAAAACGTGCATAACCTCAAAGGTGGTATGGGCGAATGGACAACGGCAAATATGCCGGTTTCCAAAAGCAAAAGATAATCGTGTCTAACAGAGTGTTTTATGGTCAATCTAAGGTTGACGTGCACGTTAAAGTGTCATAAAACTCTGACAAGCTGATCCAGCGGTCAACATGGTCCTTAACGATTTGTTAAGGTTGTACGACTGATTAGATCGAATTAAAAATAAGACCCAGAAGGGGTAATAAAGCCCCTCCACAGTCGAGACAAATTACATAGGTAGGAAATTATGGCTGAAGCAGCAACTCAAGAACAACAAGCTCCACAATTCAACATCCAACGCGTTTACACTAAAGATCTTTCTTTCGAAACGCCTAACAGCCCAGCTATCTTCCAAAAAGAATGGAACCCAGAAGTTAAGCTAGATCTTGATACTCGCAGCGAAAAATTGGCTGATGACGTATACGAAGTGATCCTATCTCTAACCGTTACTGCAAAAATCGGTGAAGAGACAGCATTCCTATGTGAAGTACAGCAAGCGGGTATCTTCACTATCGAAGGTCTAACTGAACCACAACTTGCTCATTCACTAGGTGCTTACTGCCCGAACATTCTTTTCCCATACGCTCGTGAAACCGTTGCTAGCCTAGTAGGTCGTGGTACTTTCCCACAACTTAACCTAGCTCCAGTTAACTTCGACGCACTATTTGCTCAATACGTTCAACAACGTCAGCAAGAAGAAGGCGCTGAGCAAGTTGAAGAAAAAGCAGAAGAAGCTACTGCATAATTCATGAACAATACAGCCGATATTACGGTATTAGGGGCGGGCTCTTATGGCACCGCCCTTGCCATTTCTTTAGCCCGTGGTGGTCATAAAACACTGCTGTGGGGACACGAACCTGAGCACATTGCCAAGCTGCAACACGATCGCAGTAACGAGCAGTTTTTGCCGGGTATTCCCTTTCCAGAAAGCCTCATCCCCGAAGCGGATTTAGCGACGGCATTAGCCGCTAGCCGTAATGTGTTGGTGGTCGTACCCAGTCATGTATTTGGTTTAGTGCTGAAGCAAGCCAAGCCATTATTGCGCGATGATGCGCGCGTTGTTTGGGCGACTAAAGGCTTAGAGCCAGAAACGGGGCGACTACTGCAAGATGTCGCTCGTGACATCTTAGGTGATGATATCTCACTGGCAGTCGTTTCAGGTCCAACCTTTGCTAAAGAACTTGCTGCAGGTATGCCGACGGCTATTTCTGTTGCTGGTACTTGTGAGCAATTTAGCAATGAATTGGTTGAACTGCTTCATTGTCCATCGCGACTGCGCGTGTACGCCAACCCAGACTTTATCGGTCTGCAATTAGGTGGTGCGGTGAAAAACGTGATTGCCATTGGCGCAGGTATGTCAGATGGTATTGGTTTTGGTGCTAACGCGCGAACCGCCTTGATCACGCGTGGATTGGTCGAGCTAACCCGTTTAGGTGAAGCCCTTGGTGCACAAGCGGCTACTTTTATGGGAATGGCAGGTTTAGGTGACTTAGTACTGACTTGTACCGATAACCAATCTCGTAACCGTCGTTTTGGCTTGGCGTTAGGTCAAGGTAAAGACTTTGAAACGGCACAAACTGAAATTGGTCAAGTGGTTGAAGGCTATCGAAATACTAAAGAAGTGTTTACATTAGCTAAGCGTTTAGGCGTTGAAATGCCGATCACCGAGCAGATCTACCAAGTCTTATATCAAGGCAAAGCGGCGAAAGAAGCAGCTAAAGATTTGTTAGGGCGTGATAGAAAAGCCGAAGCAATATCGTAACTTTTGCTGATTGATTTTGAGTCAAGGGCGCTATTTGTATAGAATAGCGCCCTTTTTATTTGTACTAATTGTAGAGGTTTTCAGTGCAACATTACGATGTGATCATTATTGGCGCCGGCGCCGCAGGACTTATGTGCGCAGCCACCGCAGGGTATCGAGGTCGTAATGTCTTAGTGCTAGATCACGCCAAACAAGCGGGTAAAAAAATTCTTATCAGTGGCGGCGGTCGCTGCAACTTCACCAATCGAAAGGTAGAGCCCAATAACTATGTGTGTGGAAACCCACACTTTGTAAAATCAGCCCTAGCTCGTTATCCCTCCAGTGCCTTTATTGAACTGGTGGAACGCCACGGAGTCGACTATCACGAGCGTGATCATGGTCAGCTATTTTGTGACGATTCTGCCAAAGACATCGTTAACATTTTGATGACCGAATGCGATTGGGCTGGAGTCAAAGTACAACTTCGTACAGAAATTTTATCGGTCATCAAAAAAGGCACGGGTTTTGAACTTTCGACCAGTAATGGTGATTTCAGCTGTAAAAGTCTTGTGATTGCCACAGGTGGTTTATCGATGCCCAAACTGGGTGCAACACCTTTTGGCTATAAAGTTGCTGAGCAGTTCGAGCTAAAAGTATTGCCAACCAGTGCGGGTTTAGTGCCTTTCACTTGGCATAGCGATGATAAACAAAAATTCGAACCGTTATCCGGCATAGCAGTACCGAGTACCATCACAGCTAAAAATGGCGTGCAGTTTAGTGAAGCTTTACTGTTTACGCATCGTGGTATTTCAGGTCCAGCCGTACTACAGATCTCCAGCTATTGGAAACCGGGTGAAACCATCGAAATTAACCTGTTGCCCAATATGGATGCTGAACAAGCACTATTTCAACAACGAGAAAAGCACCCCAAGCAAAGTCTGCGTAACACCCTTAGCCAGTGGTTACCTAAGCGCTTAGTGGAAACCTTATTCGACGAAGTCTTGCTGGATAAAGCACTAAATCAACTTATTCATGCTGAAATAGATCAACTCGTCAAAGACTTGCATCAATGGCAATTATTGATGAACGGCACTGAAGGCTATCGAACGGCGGAAGTCACTCTTGGTGGTGTTGACACTAATGAGTTGTCATCCAAAACTATGGAAAGCAAAAAAGTCGAAGGACTGTATTTTATCGGGGAAGTCATGGATGTCAGCGGCTGGCTCGGAGGGTTCAATTTCCAATGGGCATGGGCGTCAGGGGTGGCTTGCGGTATGGATTGTTGATTGTTTTTTGAACCAAGTATATAGTTTGAGTATCTAGTTTTTAATTAGGTGCAATTATGTCTAGTGGAACCGTATTTAAAAATAATAATACTCAAGCAGTACGCTTGCCGAAAGACGCTCGTTTTGATGACGATGTTAAAAAGGTCAATGTTCGTGTTGTCGGGAGTGAACGGATCTTAACGCCAGTGGAAAAAACATGGGACAGCTTTTTCCTTTCTGAAGAAACGGTAAGTGAAGATTTTATGGTAGAGCGTGCCGATCAAGCCCAAGATGACAGGGAGTCATTTTAATGTTTCGATATTTGCTCGATACTAACATTGTTATCTACGTCATAAAGCGCCGTCCGATTGAAGTACTTGATACTTTTAATGCCAATGCTGGGCTTATGTGTATTAATAGCATCACCTATGCTGAACTGATGCATGGTGTTGAAAAAAGTACTAAGCCAGTTGAGAATCGCAGACTTGTTCAAGACTTTGTTTCTCGATTATCGGTGCTCGATTACGGTATGAAGGCGGCAGAGCATTATGGTGATATCAGAGCTCATTTAGAAAAGCAGGGTAAAACCATAGGCATAAATGATCTACACATTGCAGCTAGTGCCAGAAGTGAAGGTTTGATAGTCGTTACAAATAATGAATGTGAATTCAGTCGAGTTGATGGCTTACGTGTTGAGAACTGGGTGAAATAACTGGTAACTCTATGTACTCAGTCACTTTTAAAGTTGATAACACCACTCGCCGCCGTAGTTATAAAACTGAAGCAGGTGCATTAAAGGCTATGCCACTTTAATTTGCGCCTTCTTCTCATCATAAATAAAAGTACTTCACTGTTGTTGTGATAAAATCACTCTTCATATTGCATTAAATTCTAAGTCTTATGCCTTCAAGCGTTCCGAGTTCATCGTCTTCTAAAGGAAAGCTTCACCCTAGAAATCGCCATAATAAGTCGTATGATTTTGAAGCGTTGGTGACAGTTTTCCCTGAGCTAAAAGCTAAACTGATCACCACGCCTCGGGGTGAGATGTCGATAAACTTCTCTGATCCAATCTCAGTCAAATTACTCAATAAAGCGTTATTAATATCTGATTATGGTATTCAATTTTGGGAGCTTGCGGAAGGTTATTTGTGTCCTCCGATTCCTGGGCGCGTGGATATGCTGCATTATATTGCGGATCTGTTGGCGCAGACTTATCAATTGCCAGTGAAGAAGCTCAAGCAAAGAGCAATCAAAGGTTTGGATATTGGCTGTGGGGCAAATTTGATTTATCCACTATTGGGGCAGAGTGTCTATGGCTGGCAGTTTGTCGGTAGTGATATTCACAAGCCGTCGATTAAAGCTTCTGACATGCTGATCAAAGCCAATGGGTTAGGAAAGCAGATTGAATGTCGTTGGCAGCCAAAATCTCAGCATATTTTTCATGGGATCATCAAAGAAGGTGAGTTTTACGATTTTACTCTGTGTAATCCACCGTTTCATAAAAGTGCTGAAGAGGCGCAAGCGGGCAGTTTGCGTAAACAAGCCAATCTGAATAAAAGTAAGCAAGTTAGGGGCAGTCAACTTAAACCCGACAACAACCCACTCAACTTTGCTGGTCAACATAATGAGTTGTGGTGTGATGGCGGCGAGTCAGCGTTTATCAGGCGTATGATTAATGAAAGCCGCCACTACGCCGAGCAATGCCGTTGGTTTACATCGCTGGTTGCTAAGAAAGAAAACTTACCCGTTATCAAAAAAGCATTGAAAAAAGCACAAGTGGTTGAGTACAAAGTGATTAATATGAGCCAAGGTCAAAAGATAAGTCGTATGGTGTGTTGGAGTTTTAAGAAACCATCAGCTTAAGTACCTGACGATAAGTTCTTTGAAAATTATTGTGTTCAGGTTTAGTGCAATACAAGACGCAAAGAAGGGCGCATAGCCGTAGCTATATAACCGAAATTGCAACGCCGTAGAGTACTGAAGCTGAGCACAAGAAAATCTTAAGAAACCTATGGTCAGGTACTTATATCAATGAACCTAATAGATAACCTAGGAGTGGACTTGCAGTAGTATTGATGGCTAAGTTTATGGTTGAATCTTTTTCTTCGCCGACAGATTGAGCAAGATTATTGACCTTTTCTTGAGTGGAGTGAGTAACCAATGTGCTAAGTAAAGCTTTTCCAATGGCTAGACCTTGGTTACTTAGTGAATAATTTGATAATAACGTCAGAACGGCTTGAGTCCCGAGTTTTGCCTTGCTTTCCGGTATGCCTAGATATGCAGAATGGTGCTCAGCCATCGCCGCCGCTAAGCCAATTGTCGGAGCCATCACTAAGGTATAAACGCCAGTGGTGAGTGCTAAGCTTGAAGCACTCGATGCGGTATTTGAGGCAAATTTATAAAAAAAACTTGAAGAAGAAGCTTCAGGTAATTCAACTTCTTCATCACATCCATATAACCATTTTAAGCCACGTTGTGATAATAATGCTGAACTAAAAAAAGGGCTAAACCCCATGAGTTTTCCTAAGTTACAAATAGATTAATAACAGATGAATAATGTTAATCAAAAATGGCTGAACATAGGCTTAACTCGAAAGTAACAGCTAAAAAAATGCAAGCCACTAGGGCTTGCAAACACACCTGACTTAATAAAGTTTGCATCAGGTAGAAGGACAAGGAGATGACCTACCTATGTAAGCCACCTTACTTTAAAGACCCGACGTTGCATAAAAAACATTCAAATAAATGAAAGTTTTTTCATCAACCACCCGTTATCCTTTAATTTTTTATTATCTAAGTCCAGATTGCCCTGAATAGCATTGTTGATCACTCTTTGAAGTTCTTGACTAGACTGTAGGGAAACCTATCAATGACGCTTGCTCATTAATCATGATCTTGAGCTAAGAGTATGTTGGAGTTCGTTATGAGACGTTACTTTTTCGTTGCTGTGTTAACCCTTTGGATATGCGGTTGTCAGCCGACTACAGAGCAGGCTTTGGGAACGATTGAGCGTGATCGTGTGACGTTAGCCGCTACGGCTAATGAAATCATTCGACAATTACCCAAGCATGAAGGCCAGCCTGTAAAGATTGGGGACGTGTTAGTGCAATTAGACACCAAAAACCAACAGGCATTATTGGCTCAAGCCGAGGCACAAGTGGCAAAAGCGAATGCCGCCTTGTTAAGGTTAACTAACGGAGAAAGACCTGAAGACATTGCGGTAGCCAGTGCGAAAGTGCAACAAGCGCAAGCCAGAGATACTCAAACGGAAAAGACCTTTATTCGAATTCGTGACTTGTTTACTCAAAAGCTGGTGAGTCAGTCAGACTTAGATAAAGCCAGAGCGGACAGAGATACGGCAAGGGCAAATTTACACTCAGCGAATGAAGCTTTTTTAAAGCTTACTGCTGGTGCCAGAATCGAGGATATCGAGCAAGCTAAAGCCGAGTTAGCTGCGGCTAAGGCGCAAGCTTCTTTGCAACAACAGCGGTTAAAAGAGCTAACCATAACTGCGACTCGAAATGGCATACTGGATAACCTTCCTTATAATTTGGGTGAGCGCCCACCTTTAGGCGGTATTGTTGCCATTATTCAAGCCAATAGTGTGCCTTACGCACGAGTGTATGTGCCCGCTTCACATCGAGTGCAAATGGTCATTGGGGCTCAAGTTACTGTGCATGTCGATGGAGTCAAACACGGCTTTACGGGGACGGTTCGGCGCATTGCTACTGAACCTTCATTTTCTCCTTATTATGCTCTGACAGAGAGTGAACGCTCTCATTTAATGTATCTTGCCGAGATCAATTTACCACTTAATGCTGCCTCATTACCTTCAGGAGTGCCAGCCCAGGCCGATCTCAATCATATTGTTCAACCCGCTGACGATGGCAAGAGGGAGACAAAATGACACCCACTCCTGCGATTATTGCAAAAGGCGTCAGTAAACGGTTTGGACATTTTACTGCGGTTAAGCAGTTACATTTGAGTATTCCACAAGGTCAAATTTATGGTTTTTTGGGGCCAAATGGTTGCGGAAAATCCACTTCTATTCGTTTATTAACTGGTTTACTCGCGCCTAGCGAAGGCGACATTCAAGTTCTGGGTTATCAGGTGCCAGAGCAGGCGGAAGCGTTAAAAACACAAATTGGCTATATGACTCAAAAGTTTTCCCTTTACGACGACTTAACGGTAAAAGAAAACTTAGCGTTTATTGGGCGGATATACGGTCTAGAGCCTACGCAGCTAGCAAAGCGCATTGAGCAACAATTGGCAACGTATGAATTACAGCCAATCCAACATCAGCGAGTAGAAGGCATGAGTGGAGGACAAAAGCAGCGTTTATCGTTAGCCGCAGCCACCATTCATCACCCTAAATTATTATTTTTAGACGAACCCACGTCAGCCGTTGATCCTGAAAACCGACGAGAGTTTTGGGAGCAATTGTTCGACCTTTGCGATAAAGGCACCACGATTTTGATCTCAACTCATTATATGGATGAAGCCGAGCGTTGCCATCAACTGGCGATCATGGAGGCGGGTGAGATCAGAGCTCATGGTGAGCCAGAGCAATTGATGCAACAAATGGGCGTCAATGTCGTGGAAATTCTTTGTCCTGATTTACGCCGCTTAAAATCGCAGTTGTTGGCTTTAGAGGACGTTCATTCAGCAGCTCAACTTGGGGTTAGGCTCCGGGTGCTGATCAATAAATGTATCGATGATCCCATAGAATGGTTGGTTTCGCGGTTTCCTGAGTTATCGCAAGCCGAGCTTGAAATTGCTCGACCGAGTCTCGAAGACGTGTTTGTGTCGGTAACTGGAGAGGGGCGCGCATGAAGTCACGGCAACGCATTGTTGCGATGATCATCAAAGAGTTTCGGCAATTACTGCGCGACCGCATTACCTTAACCATGGCGGTATTGATCCCTCTGTTTCAATTAATGCTGTATGGTTACGCCATTAATACTCAGGTAAGGCATATTCCTATCGGTGTTGTCGACCAAAGTGGTTCGGCATTTGGGCGCTTGTTGGTGGAATCGGTTAAAGCAACACAAATACCAAGGCTGGAAGCGGCTTACCCAACGGTAACACAAGCAAAAGAAGCCCTAAAGCAAGGGCGAGTGCAGGCGGTGCTGGTATTGCCTAAAGATCTGACTCAACGTGCGGCACAAGGTCGAATACTAGGGCAATGGCTGGTGGATGGCAGCGATACTTTGGTCAGTGGTGCCATTAAAAGCTTACAAACCATGCCGCTCACGGATTTTGATATTCCAATTCGCAAAGAGCCGCCAGCAAAGACCTTTGAAGTCGCCATTTTGTATAATCCTGCTCAGCGAAGTGCTGTGAGTATTGTGCCGGGGATTTCAGGGATCATCCTTACGATGACGATGATCATGTTCACCAGCTCAGCCATTGTTCGAGAGCGTGAGCGTGGGAATTTAGAGTTGCTGATCACTACGCCTATCCATCCATTAGAGTTAATGGTGGCAAAGATCATTCCTTATATTGTGATTGGCTTAATGCAAGTCTCTATCATCTTAGGTGTGGGTCATGTGCTGTTTAATGTCCCCATTAATGGCTCGTTATTGCAAATTTTATTAGTCACCCTGTGTTTTATTTCTGCCAGTTTAACTTTGGGGCTATTGCTTTCCACCATTGCCAAAACCCAAATGCAAGCGATGCAAATGACGGTATTTATTTTACTGCCGTCGATTTTATTATCAGGGTTTGTGTTTTCTTACGATGCCATGCCTGTGGTTGCACAGTGGATTGCGGAGGTATTACCCGCAACCCACTTTATGCGAATGATCCGCGGTGTGATCCTACGTGGTGCCGATATGGTCGATATGTGGCCAGATACTTTATGGATGCTAGGCTTTACGGTCATCGGTATTTGCGTAGCCGCGAAGCGCTTTAGTAAGTCTTTGGATTAATTACTGTAATAGGTATAAGTCTTAGTTATTGGTCGCTTCAGCCCAAAATAGTTGTAGTGTGCTACCGTTAATACGAAATTTGTGGATAGTGGCTTGGACACTGGGTTGTAATAAATAGTCCTCAAGTGCTTGAGCACCCTGAACATTAACACCCGGGATTTTATCCGAGTTTACAAGCGAGATTGACATGATACGTTGAAGATGTGGATCAGTTGCTACAAGAATCGATTGTGAAGTATGGGTTTGTTGCTTGTAAGCTAAAAATGGGTAAGCGCCCCAAATGTAATAGCCATCTAATACATCGGCAAGTTCAGCGGCTAAATCTTTCTTCAAATTGTCATGAACAAACCAGCCTTCTTTTTTGGGTGCTCCAGCTTGTAACCAAAACAGCTCAGTCAGTTTACTCACTTCGTCTAATTCATTATCAACGAAATACTGTTTGGTGTTGGCAATCCGATACATAGCATCACTCATGCTGTTTTCGCTTTGAACGTCAGCAGGGTTGGATTGTGGGCCTATTAACACCGACTGAGTCGCAAACACCATTTTCGGCCAACTGCCATAACCATTCAGAACAAAGGCAGGTAATTCTTGCTTTCCAAAGTGGGAAATGACGGCGTCAGCCTTGCCAGTTTGTGCCAGTTGGTAAGGGGTAGTTGAGCTAATAATTTGCAGTTGATAGCCGGTTTGCTTTTGAAAGTCGTGGGTTAGAAACCGGATAAAGCCACTTTCGGCTGGAGCTATGACAATGGCCAGACGTACCAAGTGATTATCGGCTTCTGCAGCATGGCACATGCCTGAAATGAACAGTACCATCATTGTTATTACTTTTAGTATGGCTTTCATTGATGTTTCTCGTGATAATTACGAAACACCACTGTACTGCTAATTTTTTGAGATAAGATGAATTTTTAATTCGATTATTAGCTAATTGATAAAGTTTACTTGTAAAAAATAAGTATGTTTTTAAACACGTGTAACGTTGAGTTCGTGTGTTAACAATAAAGAATTGCTTTTACTTGGCAGTACAAAAAATTAACAAAATATCATTCAACTTTAAGCATCTCCGTCGCTCACTTTGCTTATCCTAATAGGTAAGATTCACTGATTATGGTTTTTCTATGTCCTGCTTAACAGGCGTCTCTGTTTGTTCTCCTATCCCCTTTGGTTATGCTACGGGTGAAGAATATGAAAAAGAATTTTTAGAAATAGGCAAGTTGAAAGATGTGTATACACGGATCACACAATATCGTCGCTTACTCGCAGATGAAGGGTTTGGTAAAAAAAATACCTATGAAATGCACGGTAATACGCGTTGGAACTTAGCTTTAGAGCACATTGAATTAGCCGAAAAAGCTGAAGCTGATAATAAGGGACGTGCACTAGAGCTGTATGGTGAGGCGAAACGTTGGTTTCAAGAATCGTTAATGGATTACCAGAATATTGTTAAAGGAGCGCCTAAGAGTCACCGTAGTGAACGTAAAAGACTGGGTGAAATTTCAAGAGACTTTGTTGAGCAGGCAAAAAAAGAAATTCGTTCTTTGGAAAAGAAGATTAAAAAGCTCGAGTCTCAACAAGAACAGCTGCACTTGCCAAAAATGGAATATGTAGAACAAGTACCATGTGTCGAGGTTGAGTTGAGAGTGAAAGCAGTAGTGCCTATTTCTCGTTTAAGGTCAAGAATGCAGCTTACTTTTGTTCCTATAGATGCTGAACCTAAGGCAAAGCATGATGCCTTATGTGATCGAATTGAAGCCATAGCCAAACTACCTTCATATTCTGAGAAGAGGCTTGCATTTGATCAGTTACCCGTAAAAGCAGAGGCTACTGAAGAAGAAACGTCTGATCTGGCTACAAGTTATTGGAATTTAGGCCTGAATATAGAACTCTCTTGTAATGACCGCTTTGGGGCTCTGGTTCTGGAAAGCCTAAAACAAAAACGTAAAGGCAAGTTGGCTGATAAGAAAAAAGCACTCATTGATATTGCTCGACATTATCAACTTGCAGTCAGTGCATTAATAAAAGCACAACATTTATATACGGATACTTCTGATAAGAATACTTGTAGAAACTGGGAGCGACACTGTGAAAATAAAGTCCAAGAGCTGATGCAACTTCTGCAGAGCGATGTCCTTGAAGAGATAGCTAAATCAATTGAAGAAGAGATTGAACAGGCGCTTTTAGAAAGTATTGATTCCAGTATTCAGAAAGAAGAGTTACCCTCACCTTCTTTGGATAGTGGCCAATGTGCTAGCTCAACAGCACCATATCCAATTGCTATATATCGCTCAGACCCTTACGACAGATATTCGGATGAAGATGTAAAGCTGACATACTCTTCACCATTACCGTTAAGTTTTTCAGATGAAGTGCCGGATAAAAAGAGAGCGCAGAAGAGGTTTTATGATGATTTGGAGCAACAAGTTTATCAAGACCTACCTGATGAGGCCAAGTGGGGGTTTCCTTCTACCATGAATGCACGTAAATTACGTAAAGAAATGATTGATGAGTTCAGACAAATCAAACACCTATATGGCCAGTCACCACATTCGAATAAGTTGCAAAGAGTGAAAGCACTTATGGAAAAAAAGGGTGAATTGAAGTTTCTAAACGCTTTAGCCGATGATGCTAAAGAAAAGCCGAGAAGTCCTAAGTCATCTCATGCCGATAGAGCTAAACCATTGATGCAAAGTAAGGTCCGTAGGCATACGGTATCTTAATCAGGTTAACGCTTTATCATCTTTTTTTCACCTTGAGTTTAACGTCACTCTATTAAGCTATTAACACTTTTATTTAGCTTGATTTCAAAATGGCTTTAGATTCGTTTCCTCAAACACCGACTGGCTACTTAGCCGCACTAACGGCTTACAATAAGTTGCCTTCACGCGAGCAAAAAGTGACAGCGCTTTGTAAGTTACTTAAAGATCCTAACTATAGAAAAAGCGTGGGTAAAGTGTCATTCGGTAATACCCATTGGCAAGTGGCGTGTGAGCAAAAGTCCATTGCTCAAGATATGATAGGGGCTTTAGGTTGTTTTTTTGATGATTGGCAGCCTAATCACAATCAACCTAACGAACTTCGCCATATTTATGAAGCAGAACCATTAGCGAAAAGTGCGCTTGCTGGCTTCAGAAAAGCGCTAAAAAGCTACGAGCTAGAAGAGGAAGAATTTAGTGATCCTGAGTATCTTTTAAATCGAGAACAAGAAGAACATTTACAACAATGTCGAAAATTGATCGAAGACGCTGAAAAAGAAGTAAAGAATACTGGGCGTCTGGTGGAGTTAATTGACAAAATGATGGGGCAAATCAATCAAGAGCCAGAGATAAAGGCGGCATCTAAAGTAATGCCAACAGTAGATGAACAAGAAAGAATAACCGCATTTGAACAACAACTAGAGCAGCTAGAAGCCATTGCGAGAGTTAGGCAATTAGCTCGCCAGCTGGAGAAATTTGTTAAGACAATGGATAAAGACGCCATTGATATCAGCTACAATCGCTCAGACTATGGGGTTGGTTTTTGGAATTTAGCTAAAAAGTTAAAAAAGAAAGCCAAACGAGATTACTACGATGAATTTCCTTATTTGGAAGCCGCAAAGCAGGCGTACGAATTAGCCGAATATTGTTACACCTCTCCGTTGAGTAAACAGCAATGCCAAAGAAAAGTAGGGAAGATTAAATTGCGGCTAGCTAAACTGGATCAGGAATTAACTCAAGAAGAAGTACAGCGTGAACGAGAGGCTGAAGCAATGAAGCTTGTAACTCCCACGCCTGATATACAATTGGCTTCGACATTAGCCAATGATGACGAAGAAGGGAGTATGGACAGTGACTCAATATTCAGCCACTCGGGTAGTGAGTTAGAAGTGGCAGCCAACGAAGAGGTGCAAAGTGCTGTGTGCCAAAAGGAACAGCTAAACTCAATATCTCAATTGTCTGATGAAAGTGGTGATAAAACTGCTTCTAGAAAACGTCCACTTGAACTGACGGCATTGGTCGAAGCGGACAGCACTACCCCAATAGATACCTACTATATACGGCCAAATAAGAAGTTTAATCAATAAACTCGTCTAGATCAGGCGTAGTACGTAGGGCTTCAAACCATGTATCAGGGGCGTCAATCTGACCATTTTCATCAATGTTTGGGTAAGGAATCCCTTTTTTACGGCACGCTTTAGCGTAAATTGGGTGGCCTTGTTCAAACAGTAACTTTTGACAATAGTCATACGGTAGTTGGTTGGTACCATAAAGCCCAGCTTGTTCTCGTTGATGTTTGGCTTCAAACAGCATCAGGGCGGCAGCAACAGAGACATTAAGCGATTGCACCATGCCCACCATAGGAATGATCACTTGTTTGTCGGCTAATGCCAAGGCTTCAGCACTGACCCCATCTTTTTCATGCCCAAGCACAATCGCAGTGGGTTTGGTGTAATCAATCTCGCGATAATCTACCGCCTGATCGCTAAAGTTAGTGACGATGATTTGCATGCCTTGTGCTCGGCAGACATCAAAGGCTTCTTTTACCTGATAATGTTTTTTTACATTCACCCATTGCTGGCTGCCTGAAGCGGTGTTTCCAGAAACACGCATATCAGGATCGGGCCAAATCGCATGAACCTCATGTATTCCAACCGCGTCAGCAGTACGAACCACAGCTGAAATATTATTGGGTTTATGGACTTGATCTAAACAAACAGTTAAATCAGGCTGTCGATGGTTGAGCATATCATTGATGCGAGCAAAACGTTCTGGAGTCATGGCTTTTAACAGTCAATCAAAAATAAAAAAGGCGCTATCGCGCCTTAAATCAATGATGCAAATTATAGCATGAAATAATACCGGAACTTACAACACCATAATGGCGTCCATTTCAACTTGTGATCCTTTTGGCAGCTCATTAACACCGATAGCGGCACGAGCAGGATAAGGCTGGCTAAAATAGCGACCCATGATTTCGTTCACTACGGCAAAGTGAGATAGATCGGTTAAAAAGATATTAAGCTTGGTTATATCAGAAAGCTCACCACCAGCAGCGTTACAAACCGCTTTTAGGTTTTCAAACACTTGTACCGTTTGTTCAGCAAAGTCATCACTTACCATTTCCATCGTGCTTGGAACCAGTGGAATTTGTCCTGATACATACACTGTATTGCCCGCTTTTACAGCTTGCGAATAAGTGCCAATAGCGGCAGGTGCATTGTCGGTAGCGATAATTTGTTTTTCGGCCATGTTGAGTTCTCTTTAAAGTAGGTGTCATGTAGAGGATGACAGTTTAACTAAAGAGAAATGGGGATAACAAGAGAGTTTTTGGGAACGCTTATTTTGTCTGATTTAACAATTTTTGATAAATAAGGCTAACTAGATCCGTTAGCCTATAAATCGATTATTTGTTACGAGATATCCGTAATACTTCCGCCAATACACGTATACGGCGCATCACGTTAGCTAGGTGAATACGATCAGTGACCGAGATACGCAGGTTGATCAAATAGACACGGCCATCGCGCTCTTCGGTACTTAAATTATGAATATTCGAGTTTTCAGCGGAAACAATCGCGGTAATTTTGGCTAATGCACCTTGGTGGTTAACAATTTCAACACGTAAGTTGGCTTCAAATTCAGCGCCATCAGCGTTATCCCATTGAACAGGAATGTACTTATCAGGCTCTGTTTGATAACCACGAATGTTGGCGCAGTTTTCCATGTGAACCACTAAGCCTTTTCCTGGGCTGACGTGGGCAATAACTGCATCACCCGGAATAGGACGACAGCAATTGGCGAACGTCACCAGCATACCTTCCGCACCACGGATTGGCATTAGGTGTGAGTCATGATCTTCATTATCTTCGACAGGTCGATCACCAATCAGCCTTTGGGCAATTACAATACTCATAGCATTGCCTAAACCAATATCAGCTAATAGAGATTCAATGTTGTCGTGCTTGGTATCAGTCAGTACTTTATCAATGTTCTCTTGAGGAATGGTATCGAGTTTATGCTCTCCCAAGGCGTGATTAAGCAAACGTCGACCAAGGGCAATGGCATCACTACCTTTCACATTTTTCAGTACTTGACGGATCTTAGAACGTGCTTTGGCGGTTACTACAAAGTTGAGCCATGCCGCATTTGGGCGAGCACCGTCAGCGGTGATCACTTCTACGGTTTGACCGGATTGCAGTGGTAAACTTAACGGGTAAGCATGGCGATCGACTCTCGCGCCCACACAAGTATTACCCACATCAGTATGAACTTCGTACGCAAAGTCGACCGCAGTGGCACCTAACGGTAATTCAAGAATACGACCGTCAGGCGTGAAAACATAAATTTCGTCCGGGAATAAGTCGGTTTTTACGTTTTCGACGAATTCAAATGAGCTACTGGCACTTTGTTGAAGTTCCATCAAGCTTTGCATCCATTTACGGGCGCGTACTTGGCTGGTGGTGCCTGTAGAGCCTTTATCATTAGACTTATAAGCCCAATGCGCCGCGACCCCCCTGTCAGCCATTTGTTCCATGTCTTCAGTACGAATTTGCACTTCAACAGGAACGCCGTGTGGGCCAATCAATGAGGTGTGTAAAGACTGATAACCATTGGCTTTAGGGATGGCGATGTAATCTTTAAAGCGACCAGGCCGAGGCTTGTATAGTCCATGCATTGCACCAAGAATACGATAGCAGGTATCGACAGAATCGACGATGATCCGAAAGGCATAGATGTCCATTACTTCTTGGAATTGTAACTCTTTACTGCGCATCTTTTTGTAGATGGAATAAAGATTCTTCTCTCGACCTTTAACGGTGCCTACGATGCCATTATCGTTTAAGCGAGTGGTAATGGCGTCTTTGATCCCTTGGATCAATTCTTTGCGATTGCCACGAGCTGCTTTTAACACTTTTTGCAAAACATGAGCACGGTTAGGATAGTAAGCTTTAAAGCCTAACTCTTCTAACTCGGTCTTGATGTTATGAATACCAAGGCGATTTGCGATAGGGGCGTAAATTTCTAGGGTTTCAAGGGCAATGCGGCGACGTTTATCTGGGCGTAATGACCCTAACGTTCGCATATTGTGGGTACGATCGGCAAGCTTGATCAGAATGACTCGAATGTCTTGAGTCATTGCCAACATCATTTTGCGGAAGTTTTCTGCCTGTGCTTCTTTTTTATCGCGAAATTTAAGCTTGTCGAGTTTAGAAACACCTTCTACCAAAGCCGCAACATCTTCACCAAATAGCTCAGTGAGTTGCTCTTGAGTAATGGGGGTGTCTTCAATGGTATCGTGCAGAAGGGCGGCCATCACAGTTTCGTGATCAAGGCGCATTTCTGCCGCTATGGTCGCAACGGCAACCGGGTGAGTGATATAAGGCTCACCACTGCTGCGCATTTGCCCTTCGTGGGCGTCTTTGGCAACAAGGTAAGCCTGTTTAAGGAGAGAAATTTGTTCTGCCGTGAGATAACTCGAGGCTACTTCATTAAGACCTTCAAACAGATACAAGTTTCACTACTCCTCTCATCAATCCTTGTAAGAGCTTAGCATTGGCTAAGCTCAAATTAGCTGCATTAGGAACAGCTAATTACAGTTGACGACCTTCAGCAATGGCAGCAACTGCAGCAATCTCAGCCGCTTCACGCTCACGTACTGATTGACGTTCTGCTGCATCTAGAGTACCGGCATTAACAAGACCAAGCTCGATTTCTCTAAGTGCAATTACGGTTGGTTTGTCGTTCTGCTCTTCAACCATAGGATCCTTGCCTTGTACTGCAATTTGGCGAGCACGGCGGGCAGCAACCAAAATCATGTCAAAACGGTTGCCAATTTGTTCAACGGCATCTTCTACTGTTACGCGAGCCATGTACGGGAACTCCAATCCAAAGTTTTTCGAAAAAATGACGCAAAATTCTACATGATTATAGAGATTCTGCCAATAGACCCTTAAGCATATCATTATGTCTATGGGTCTGACTAGTGAGGGTTAAGCGTTGGGCGCGAACTATTCCTCTAAGATCTGCCAAAGCCATATCAAAGTCATCGTTCACGATGACGTAATCATATTCATTGTAGTGGGAAATTTCAGACACCGCCTGAGCCATACGACCAGCAATGACTTCGGCACTGTCTTGGTCGCGACCCGTTAATCGACGTTCTAGTTCCGATTTTGATGGCGGTAAAATAAATATTCCCACTGCATCAGGCATAAGTTCTTTTACTTGCTGTGCGCCTTGCCAGTCGATATCAAGAAACACATCAATACCTTGCTTTAAGGTGTTTTCGATGACGGCTTTAGAGGTGCCGTAATAATTGCCAAAGACTTCGGCCCACTCTACAAACTGGCCTTCTGCAATCAATGCTTTGAAATTTTCTTGATTAACAAAGTGATAATGAACGCCATTTTCCTCACCGGGGCGCGGATCACGAGTTGTGTGAGAAACGGATATTTGCATATCCTGTGGCTTATCTTGCAACAAAGCACTAAGCAGTGACGATTTTCCGGCTCCACTAGGGGCTGAAATGATATAAAGAGTTCCTTGGGCGCTCATGGGCATCTGATCCGACTTTTCATTAATGTTCTTGAAATTAACACTGATTTTCATAACCTTAGAAGGTACAATTTCAAGTGTAATATTGTTGGGACGTGTTTATCGGGTTGTGGATAAACATTTTCTGAATTATAACGCATCTTTATACAGCCTAAATAGGGTTATTACGTGTTACTGAATTCTTTATTTTGTTTTCGTGGTAAAGATTCTGGGTTGCGAACACTCGCAATTGTCTCTGCCAGTTATTTTTTTGCCTTTATTTGGATGGCCTTATTTGGCCTAAATGCCAGCATCGTGCTTCCAGCTTTAGCCGTTGCCCCTGTTATATGGTTGAGTGGACAACGTCGTGCTCGTGATGCTCAAAAACCAGAATGGTGGAGTTATGCCTTAGTCGTCGCTTGGTGTTTATGGGCTGTCATCGTCTATTTCAGTCAAAACTGGAGTGTGAGCTTGATTGTTGGCCTACTCATGTTATTGCTATCAGCATTAACCGCAGTACCAGTGAGTCAAGGGACTGGACGCTACCAGCAAGGCTATCAGGGGCCGGCTATAGCGAATAGAGCGATGAATCGTACCAGTCAAAGAGTTGAGCCTAGCCTTGATGGTGTTTCTGGATCAGAGGTGTTTGAAGAGATTAGTGAGCAGGCGCAAGGGACATCTTCACCTTCTTATCAGGCTACTCAGGTTTCGTTGTTGGATAGATTGCCTTGCTCAAGACAGCAACTGATCATGGCCGTGATCGGGGCGATTGCTCTTTTGATATTGACTTTGTTGCTGACGTTTTTCTTTGCTGCTGATCCTGATAGTGAAGCTAAGCCCGAACAAGCCGTGAAGCCGATTGAGCCTGTTATCGAGCGTACTTCGGTTGAATTTAAAGACGGTTTTACTCTGTCATTAGAAGACAATAAATTGTTTATGTCATGGAAAGGTGATACTGGTGAACCGCAAGGTTTATGGAGTTTGGCTACGGCTAAAGGGGACAGAAGTTGCCAAAACTTAACCTTCAATAATGGTTCTAAGTACCGTCCTATTCAGGTGAATCTGTTGGCCGATACCCGTACAGAAGCACAGTTTTCTCCATTAGATACGGCTGCAATCATTAAAGGTATCGCCAAGAAAAGTAAAGCCAGTTTGTGTGGCTACTCCTTCAGTTTAAAGGGGACACAAGCCATTCTATCGAGAAATAAGCAATTTAGAGCTTATATTGAATAATTCTAAAAACATTAGTTGGGCGCTCAACACTTGAGAACGTAGCCAACTGTTGTTTTTAGGTGTCTCGTCCTAAAATACGTTGACGGTTTTAATGTAAATCCAAGAGCATTTGCTCTTGGATTTTTTTATGCACTTGGTTCGGTGTTTTCATCTCTAAACTTAAATGCGGTCTCATATCGTTGTATATCGCTATTGATTCATCGATGAGCAACTTTAATTCATCAATATTTTTACATTGATATACAAGGAACTCCTGCTTCAGTATACCATTCACCCTCTCTGCGAGTGCATTTTGATAGCAGTCATAACCATCAGTCATTGAGGGTATTATATTATTTTGCTTAAGTTTATTCTGATAAATAGCAGAGCAATATTGTAACCCTCTGTCTGAGTGATGAATTGCGTTACGTCTATAACACCTATGGCTAACAGCCATATCTAGCGCTTTAACCACGTCTGTCGCTTTCATTCCATCACTTAATTCATAGCCCATTATTTTTCGACTATAAGCGTCAGTGACAAGCGAGAGATAATGCACACCATCATCACTTTCCACATAAGTGATATCACTTACCAAGACTTCTTCAGCTCTTTGTGGCGTGTAATCCTTTAACAAATTCGGATGCTTTTTCATCCAATGCTTACTGTTAGTCGTTTTCCTATAACTACGCTTGGGTTGAATTAGCAGGTGTTCTTCCCTCAGATAGTCGAATAGGCCATCTCGCCCGAGCTTTATGCCTTCCTCCATAAGTTGAGGCTTCAGAAGATAGTACAGTTTCCTACCGCCTAATCGTGGCATAAATCGCCGTAACGCTAGCACCATATTTTTTACTGGAGCTAACATGATAGCCCGTTTTTTATCTCTATATTCCCTTTGATAAATTGATTGCCTCGTCATGCCAAGAAGCTTACAAGCCTTGCTTAAACTTACTTGCTTTTGTACCTGAAGGTTTCTTGCTCCTTGGCTATAAGCTTTTTTCGCAACCCTATACCATGTTCAGCATCAATAATATCGACGACTTCATTAAGTAATAGGTTACGTAACTTTTCATCCTTCAACTCTCGCTCTAAGCGCTTAATCTTTTGAGCTGGTGTTTCTTTGGCTTTAGGTGATTTAGACATGGTTATTTTCGGTGGTTGACACCAATCTAGCTTACCGTGTTTTCTCAACCATGTAAGTACTGTTGAGCGACCTTGGATACCATAGATTTTTTGAGCTTGCTTATAGGTCATATCACCTTTTTCAACAGCTGCAACAACCTGCAATTTAAAGCCTAATGAATAATCACGTTGTGTACGTTTTATATAGGTAGGATCTGGGTTTGTCATAATAAGTCCTAAATGTGTAAACACATTTCAGGACGGGACAAGGGTAATAAAAAAGCCGCTAAATTAAGCGGCTTTTTCTTGAGGTACGCTTCACGATTAGTCAGGTGCGACAATGTATAACTTATTGTCGATGAGTCCTTTGCTACCATCAAACGGTACTGTTTTTTCGTGAAAAATCTTGGTTGAAAGCACAATGCCATCTCTTTCAAGTAAGGTGATGGTTTTGCGCTCAGTCACTTCACTGTTTGTACCAAGGGTTTCGATGATTAACTGGCCTTTATCATTGATTTGCCAGCGAATAGATAGAGGTGTTGCTAACGGTGTAGGCTTAAACTCTCCTAATTTCCACGATGCATCTTCAGCTGGATTTTCACTCAGTACAGTCAAACTTTGAAAATCACCTTTGCCGTCATAGAACGCTAGAGGAGTATCTGTAGGTTCAAAAGATGGAGTACCGAGTATCTCTGCAAGTACGCCCATGGGCATACAGTTTTGTACTGCTATCTCATAATCTTCAATGGCCGATAGTGCGCCATTGACGCTATTGCCATGTGCGCATGGAGTAACAGTATTCTCTAAACGTAAAGCTAATGCCTCTATTGCAGAGTTACTGAGTTTACTTAGCTCCAAGCTGCTAATGATATTATCTTTTGCGGTATTATTTACCACAACGCCACCCATAGGGAGCGAAAACCCTTTATGACCTTGTCTCACTTTGCCATCAACTTGGGTATAGAACATATCTTTTTTGGTGTTCCCTGTAGTATCAAAGTTTAGTACGTTATTTGGCACGGTAAGATCGGCAAAAGTTAACTCAGAAATGAGTGGGCTTGGCTTTGGGGTCCAGCTACCTGTTGCGAATAACGATGCTTGTTTAGTTGTGCTGTCCCCACTTTTTACCGATTGAACAAGATAGTAGTTAGCGACACCATCAGTTGAATCTCCAGTAGGCGTTAAGAGTTCAGCGACGATGTAGCGGCTACTATCAGATGCGACTACAGCCCCATTAAGTTTGCTTAAATCCCCATTAGATGGCTCCGAAGAAGTAATTTCACTTAGGTCTATAGGGTTTAGTACGACATCGTTATCTTTATGTGAAAAAACGAGCACATGACAATCCTCACGTGTTTTTGTTTCATCATTTTCACATTGTAATTTATTATCAACCATAAGAACGTCTTTGTTGACAGAAGACGTAACTTGCATCGCTTTAGCGCCTTCGTCAAAGTCAGTATTTCCATCCATTAGGTTCAAATAGGGTTTCAGGTTCAAATTATTTGAAAATGGAGTATCGGTTGAGAGATCTTTTAAATTGTACTCTTTAGCCGTTAATGTGGTCGTCATGTCAGGGTTGGTTTGATTGACCAAATCTAACTTGGTGTTATCAGCGTTAGGTTTAACTTGATAAGCATTATTAGGTCGAACCCAATCACCATTAGTATCCTGTACTAAAAAGTCATGTTTAGCTGCTTTATCAGCGATTTCTAGGGCTGGATTTTCTTTATCCGCTTTTCGCTGTGTTGCATTCAACATTTGATTTGCAATATTAAATGAATTCACTTTTATATTTGGTGAAAGCATACCCATGTCGAGCGTAAACTGGTTGGCATTATCATTACTGAGTGCTGATTGCATATCTGCTGACTTTTTATCCAGTGAAGCTATTAAGGCTGATAGCTGTTCAATGAGATTGGTTATGGGCAATTGCATATCGGCGAGAAGAGATTGGTCAATATTGGCAAAGTCAGTATCTTGGCTTACACCACTGGCGGCATGTTGATGCGCAACCTTGTTAATAGTGGGCATACTATCCATTTGCTTTTGTGCAACGAGCTGCATAAATTGCTTGGCGTTTACCTTACTGCCTTCGGGAATTGACACGCCATTGATTGCTGAAGCGTTACTGCCGTTTTTTTGGACTGCTTCATAGGCGTTGCCCATATTGTGTACCATAACTAATGACATATTTTTAATATGCATCGCCATTTCTTTAATCTTGGGATCAGAAGACTTGGCTGCTTCTTGGTAATTTTTATACTTTTCTTCTAACTTCTTAGATATTTCGGCGTCGACTTGCATCAAAGCCATAACGATCCGCAAGGCTTCTTCTCTAGGAACGCCTTGGGCAATTAAATTTTGCACTTGAGTCGACAGAGTTGTTAGTGCTTTGGAATTTGCAGGAGCGGCCATGACATAAGCCTTTCCCACAGGCTTATTAGTGTCAGAATTAATGGCTTCTTTGCCAATTTCAGCGATAAGTGGTGTTTTATTTAACACTTCATCGGTTAGACCTTCAAATTGATATTCACCATTTTCACCAGTTAAAACGTGTTTTTCTGAATCATCACACTTGGCATTTTTAATGGTATCCATACAAACTTTGGCGTTTTGTATATAGCCCGCACCACCAATAACATTACCGGAGAGAGTATTAAGCTGTGGTTCGCTTGTTTTATTACTGCTATCGCCACAGCCTGTGATGATTCCTATCATCACGGTGGCTAACATGGAAAGTTTTAGACGCATTGAGTGACTCCTTATACTCATAAAACACTTTCATAGTAGGGTAACTGTAGACGAGCTGGAGAAATAAAAGATTAATTCTTTCTGAAATTGAGGGTGTTAGAACGACTTTTTTAAGGCAAATCGTATTTCTGCACCATCAATAGCAATACCTGAGGTTATAGGGTAAGCCAAATCGATATGGGCCACGCTGCCATTACTCGACTTAGAGGCATAAATACGTAACCCCACCCCAACACTTGCAAGTGTTTTTCGATTTTCGTTATCAAAGGTACCTGAGCCAAAGGTATGTCCTACATCAGCAAACCCCACCAAAGCTAATTCAGCCAATTGAAACAAGTTGACGTTAGGGATGTGGCGAATTTCCCCTGTGATCAACCATGACTTATCTCCATGTTGATACTGATCTGGGTAGCCTCTAAGCCCTGTGTCATCACCTAAAGAATTCAACATGTCTAAAGGTAAATGCTCACTAAAGGTGAATTTTATTCTAGAGAATAACACCCACTTAGGATGGGCCAAATTATAGTATTCTCCAGTTACGTCAACGCGGTAGAAATCATCTTGTGAGGTTTCAAACGTTCCTGAACCCTGCATATTAAATAGCCATAGATTACCGTCGTAGGTATAGCCTTTTGAGGTATTAAAATTGAGGTGATAGCCAGGTTTGCCTTTTGTTCTAGTATCGTTAAGCTCCGCACCTAATTGGATATTATGATTCCAGCCTAAATTAATGTCTTCATCTTGGTTGATTAAGTGAACGTTACGAAATTCTCTAAAGTCTTCAGAAAGATATTCATATTTGACCCATGGATAGGAGTACAAGCGCTCTTTAGGTACTTCTTTTTTCATCAGGGAATGGAAATGCTCTTCGCTTTCGGTAAAGCCGAGAGTAATACGAGAAAGATTGTTATCGTTACGATTGTAAAGCCAACCAAATTCTCCTTTATAAAAATGTGAGTGATGAGTAAAGGAGTTATCTACTTCGCCATTTAATTCAATTTCATCAATGAGGATAAAATCACTATGGCTTAGAGAAAAGGCTGTTTTTGTCCTTTTAGAGTAGAATGGCTTATCAAATGAAAAACCAAAAATATGACCATCACTGTTTTTTTCATAATTTAAGCTGGCATTGCCATGGTCAACCCAATTTACTGGTGCTGATATGTTAGCTAAATAGCCATCACGTTTAGGATCTTGCTTGTACTTCAGTCGGGTTCGGATACCGTATCCAAGAAAGTTGTCGTCTTTGAGCCCCAAAGATAACTTGTTACCTTCTTCGGTACGGTTAAAGCCTGCTGTAGGCAGCAGTGTCCAGTTATCCCAGGTTTCAACAATAATGGTTCGACCATTTCCATTACTGCTTTCACCCGGTTGGAGATCGGCGATGTAAACTTCGGCATCACGAAGGTATCGTTGGCTACGTAAAATACGCTGTGCTTCATATAAATCGTCTGGATTAATCGTATCCCCAGTTTTGAATGTCAGATGATTACGGATCACCGATTTTCGTGTGTTGGTGTGTAAGCGGTTGGCCCAATCGTGAAATCGGATGGTATTTTTTTTAGATTGGTCGAAAATCGAGTGATTGATAATGACAATTTTATCTACTTTTATCCCTTTTGAATTAGGGACTAAGGAGTTTAAAACGTTGGTAAAGCTGTCGTCAGCAAGTGATGTTGTAGCCATGAGGCTTAACATCATGATAAAAGAAAAACATCCTTGTTTAAGACCGACCATTACTGCTCTCCGATACCACTGGTTCGCAGGTCGAATCTTTCAACCTGTTCCATAGTCAACTTCTAGTATAGACGCCAAAAAATAAATCGTATGATTTCAGGCGTTCACAAAGTGTAGTCGAGAAAAATAAGGAGGAGAGGTTTTTATTTGTAGAGCAGGGGAGAAAGGCTCTCCCCGTGTTTATTTAACCTGAGCTGTAGAGGTTTGCTTATGCAGAGCTCAGGTTATTTATAGCGCACGACGAGGTGGTACTGCGACATTGGCGAAGATCAGCCCTGCAATGAGTGACATAAAAATCAAAAACACTTGTGTACCAATATGAGATTGATTGAGCATGGTTTCGCCTGCGATTAACGAATTTAATCCAATGTAGGTTTTACTTCCTGGAACCAAGATCACTATGCCTTGAAGCAAAGCAATAGAGGCAGGTGCTTTCATCCAACGAGCAAATAAGTTGGAGTATATTCCTACT
This sequence comes from Parashewanella tropica, assembly GCF_004358445.1. Classification (NCBI taxonomy): domain Bacteria; kingdom Pseudomonadati; phylum Pseudomonadota; class Gammaproteobacteria; order Alteromonadales; family Shewanellaceae; genus Parashewanella; species Parashewanella tropica. The sequence continues at coordinate 3,838,728 of NZ_CP037951.1, read as the reverse complement.
GCCATAGCACCAAAGAAGATCCCAATAGAGTCACCAATGTATTTACCACCGAGCATGGCGAACGAAAAGGCAATAATCCCAGCTAGAATTCCCCATGGTGCATCTTTTGGGCGGGCCTTAAACATAATGGCCAACGAAATAGATAGTAAAGGAACGGCAGCCCAAACAGAGCCACTGGGAAGTGGAATGGATGTTGTTGGCGAGACAGTACCAAATACGGCATGACCGATGGCTAACCCAAGAAATGCGCCAAAGTACAACTTAAACAGCAACATTAAGGCATCCATGATCCTTGCGGTACCAGAGATCAAGTCTCGTGACGCTACTTCAGCCAAACCTATGGTTAAGGCTAAACCGGGTACAAAGGCTATCACACCAGATAAAATCACCACCGGAATGTTCACACTCGAGTCAATGAGCGCAACACCACACATGGCAAAGCCACCAACCAAAGTGGAAAGGGGCTCCAGCATTTCAGCCATTTTGGAAGATCGTTCTGAAATATAAACAAACCCAAAGACAATAAAGCCTAACACACCAGACCAAAACACATCGTTCCAGCTGGTATTCATCAGCATGGCAAACGCTGCTGACGATAAAGTGAACGCTATCCAAGTCAGCACTGTGCCATAAGGGTTGGGTTTATTTGCGATGTCGTCGAGTCGCTCAAGTGCTTCATCAAGGTTACGTTGGCCTGAAATGAGCTCATCGACTAACTCATCAGTACGAGCTAATGCACCTAAGTCCAACTCCCCTGGCTTTACTCGTGCAAGGTGGTTGTATTCTTGATCTTCATTGTGGTGTAGCACGAAGGTCATGGACGTGGGTGAAATAACGAAATTACCTTCAAGTCCTAAGCTACGGGAAACTTTAGTTAAATGGGCTTCAAGTCGGTATGCAGGTGTACCAAACTTGTGTAAAGCTTTACCTAACTTGATGATAAACTTGCGTTTAATTCGAAATTCGTAGTCGTTCACTCTATTACGCCCAATAAATACAATAAAGTTATACAGCTATTAATAAAATCAATAGATTGCCAATATCAAAATCGAGTGAATTATACTCAATATTTGGTGGTTTTATCTAATAAAAAATGACATTTTTACTGTGATTTTTGTCAAAGTAATTTCAGCTCGGTATTTTTAACTGTTTAGGGAAATCATTCTGCAGATTGTAAACTACTGAGAAGTGGAAATTCAGACATTCTAGGTGGGGAGCTTGGGGTATCCTCTGCATATTCTGGGCCGTTGTCTTCCATATCGGCATCATAACCGTTATCAATGTCATCATCAGTCGCACTAGCGGTGCATTTTTCTTTAAAAGCAAGTTCTTCTTCGTAAGCCTTAGCATCAGTACTGTATGAATTTGAAAGGTGATTCGCTACATCAGATACCACTTCGCTTAAAAACTGCCCATTATCAAGCTGGAGATCGTCAAGTAAAATAGTTACATCTTGTAATCGCATTGTCGTTTCTATTTGTTCCATCAAAAACTGTTCGATAAAGTACTGAACATAGTATTTTTGAGTGAAGTCAAACTTCTTACCCATTGCCTGAGCTTTCGCGAATTGTCGGTAGACTTGGTTAAGATTACAGGCCAATGCAAATGAAACACACTTTAAATAGCATATGTACTCAAGATTGTCTGGACTGGCATCGTAGGGATGGGTGACATAGGCTTCGTTGATAAGCTCTCCATTATGGTATATACGAAGAGCATAATCTTGACCATGTCTAGATTCGCCTTGACGTTCGAGTTCCACTTTGAATTCATGAGGACTGTCGGCAATTTTCTCCTGCAACTGCCAGAGCTTTTGTACTTGTTGATGAAATGAAAAACCATGAAGAGGTGGGGTGGGGTTGTTACGGTACTTTGGATGAAAGTACAGCGGATCAAAATGTTGATCTTGACTAACGCCCTTATTCACTTCGTCATAAAGCTGACCCAAAGCCTTTTGTTTTTGACCATGACGTACAAATAGATCTATCAATCTATCAATCAAGCCCAACTTTATGGCCTCTGATTTCGTTTTTGCATCCATGACTTTATACAAGCGAGATGCTGAAATCTGAGAAACATCATAATGTAATGCAAGAGAAGACATAATGTATGCCTCCAAGGTTTATCAAATGTGATTTATAAACACTTAACAAATAGCAGAGGCAATCAAAGGGGGCAATTTACTTAAACAAGGTTTAATTCCTTGGAAAGGTGTTGAATACCAATAAGGATTCAAGTAGCTTAAAAAATATACGGACGATAACAAGAAAGGAGAGGGTTAACTGATGCCAATTTCAGTCATTGGTATTTATTCAAAGAGGTATTAATGATGCACATCTCAAAAGTTATAAAGCAAGCCAGTTTTTTTCTTATTACTTTTCCTTTCATTGCCTTTGCTCACTCAAGTCTCGACACGTCTACTCAAGCCAATAATTTCGATCCAAGCTGTCAAGGTGCGAAAAGCGGTAAAGTGTTTTGTAAAACCGCATCTGAAGGTTCTAAAATCAAAAGCTGTTATCCGATTTTTAATCAGTCTCCTAAAATCCAACTGTACTATGTATTAGATACTAAACCCTACCCTAGAGGTGTCGTACAGCCTTGCAAGACTAAAAATGAACATTTTGGTAAGGGAGTCCAAAACGTAGAAGTGGTTAATTTATCCAATGATCACATTATTTATAACGGTGAAATAAATAATAATGTTGGCTTGAAATGTGATGAGAGCCAATGTGAGACTTGGAAGTAAATGTGCCATAAGTCCGCTTGAATAAAATCAAGCGGACTGACTTAATGGTTATAACCCAAAGATGGTTTTTTCACTTTTCAGTGCTTTTTCCATTCCTAGAATAAGGCCTATCGCCAACAAAAGCGTCATGGCGCTAGACACTAATAATGGTGTCATGTCGATACTCTTACCTTTGATAAATTGCATCAAAGCTTGTTGCTGACCTGAAACTGGCAGCCAATGTAAGGTATCAGGGGCAATATCATAAGTGATAGCTATGGATAACATCATCGGGACAAACAAAGTAAACGAAATATAGGTTTGCGCCTCTTTAAAGCTTTTGGCAAAGAATGATGCAAATAGTTGCAGTGAGGAAGCCATAATCGAGATTGGCAACGCCAGCAAACAGCTGAAAAGAATAAAGTCAAAACTGACTTTGATAGTAAAGCCCAATTCATGCCATGGCACTAGCGTATAGGCCGCTTTAGATACCAATAAAGTTAATAGTAGACCTGTCATTGCCAATGTGGTCACGGCTAAGACTTTTGATAGAACAATTTGACGGGTTGACAGTGGGTGACTAAGTAGCAGAGTCAGTGAGTTGCGTTCACGCTCGCCGGCACTAGTATCAATCGCATGGTTCATACCACAAATAAATACCGCATAAATGATACTTAAAATGGCGAGACCAAAAATAAAGCTCCCTTTAGATTCTTTAGTGGCTTGATCTTCCATTACCACTTTAATGGGTTGCACTACTGTGGGATTAATACCGCGAGCAATCAATCTCAAGCTAGCCATTTCACTGCTATATACCTGTAAGGCTCGTTGAAGACGGCTAATTGAACTTCGAAGGTTTTGTTCTGAGTTATCAGCAATGAGCGTCACCGTAGCGGGCTGGCCTTTATTCATTTCCTTAGCAAAATCATCACTTATTTTTAAAGTAATGGCCTTAAGGTCTTTACCTGTACCGTGTGTTATATCTTGGTTTTCGAGATAACGGATTAAATCGGGAGCACCCTGTGGGTTCGTGATGGTTATTTGGAGATCGCTCGGGCTTGCCAGTTTGTTTATCAGCAAGAAAAATAAGCCGCACATCAATAATGGCGAGCCGATGGCGTACCACATTACGGCCATGACTGAACGTTTGTCTCGAATTGCATCTATCAATTCTTTTTTTATCAAAATATTCAGAAGCTTGATCATGCTGCAATTCCTTCGTCGGTGCCAATTAACTGAATAAAGGCTTCTTCTAGCGAGGTTTCGCCCGCCATTTCACATAATTCCTCTGGGCTGCCCACAGCAACGACTTTACCTCTTGCCATCACTATCACTTGATCACATAAGGCGGCCACTTCTTGCATCACATGACTAGAAAACAGCACGCAATGACCTTGCTCTTTCAGCATTTGTAAGTTGCTACGCAGTAAGCGAGTACTCATTACATCTAAGCCGCGAGTGGGCTCATCTAAAATCACATTGGTAGGCTGGTGGACAATGGCTTGTGCCAAGGCCGTTTTCATACGTTGACCTTGCGAAAAGCCTTTACAGCGGCGGTCGGCAATCTCTTCCAGTTTTAACATTTCAATCGTGCGAGTAGTTGCAGCGCTTGCCTTTTCTGCTGGTAACCCACTGAGCTTTGCAAAATATTGAATGTACTCTCTGGGCGTAAGACGCTCATACAGACCAAAAGGATCAGGAAATAATCCTAGCTGTTGTTTAGCGGCAATGGGGTTTTCACGTACATTGATGCCATCAATTTCAGCGATACCTTCATCGGGCTGCAGTAAGCCAAATAAAGTGCGAAGACAAGTGGTTTTCCCTGCACCATTAGGGCCGAGAAGCCCAGTAATCTGTCCGTCTAAGGCTTTAAAGCTCAAGTCATTCAACGCTTGTACATCACCAATACGTTTCGATAAATTTTTTACTTCAATCATGGCTTACTCCTTAGCCTTAGTTTGAGTTGGCTGTGGTTCAATACTGCTGGCATTAAGAAAAAAGCCACGGCGAACGTCTTTTTTAAGGCATTTATCGTCAAGGTTGTCGACACTGCCATCATTAACCAATTGTGCGATTAATTTATTTCCGCAAGACTGAAAGGCGATACCGTGAGTGGCGTATGGTGCAATAAAGTGCTTGGCATGGCTGAGTTTTTCGTCGGCTAACTCTCCCCAAGACGGTGGGGTAGCAGGATCAAGTTCGCCTGATAATAGTAATGTGGGAATATCGCTGTCGATGGCATCAGCAAATGAAGTATTCACTGCTGGCACTTTCCAAACATCACAAATTTGTTCAGTGCTGCTCAGTAAAGTACGGCCAAAATAGCTGGCCTCTAGCCGAGTTTTTTGTTGGGGCGTCAATCTTGGTAAATCCTCCCCGCACACCACTGAAGCATTCATACCTGTTGCGATATCAACACCTGACTGAGTGAGGGAGTATAAGCCTAATATGGCTTGGTAATTTCCTTTGTTGGCTTGGTGAATAGCATAAGGCAGTAATGCACGCATTTTGCCATCATATAATCCAATGCGAATGGTGCTCAGGAACTTGCTTTGGGTCAGCAGTAACTGAGTCGGTTCTCCCGTTGAGGGATCATTTACGGTACCTTGATAAGCTTTTGTTTTTAATCGTTTCGAGGTGTTTTGATAATCTTGTTTTAACTTAGGAAACGCATGCTTGCATGATGTTGATTGCTGACAGTCTTTGAATAGTAACTCAATGGCACGATCAATCGCTTCACCTTGAGTGAGTACACTTTGCTGCATAGGGACAACGCCATCAAGAGTAACGGTAAGAAGCGAGTTTGGGTAATGGCGCATATACAGTTGTGCTACACGACTGCCATAGGAAACACCGTACAGATGGAATTTTTGATATCCCAAGGCTTTACGCACCGCTTCAAAATCACTGACGGCAATATCACTTCCGTATTGAGTTACGTCAGCTTTGTTGGATAACTTGATTAAACACTTTTTCGCTTCTTGTTTTATATCAATAGATTCATCATCAGCGCTTAGTGCGTTGATATGATCAAACCCACAACTCAGAATATTAGAGCGCCCAGTGCCGCGCTGATCGATCAGTAGGATGTCTCTGGTTTCTCTAATTTTGGAAAAGGTACGCTCAAAGCCTGCGGCATTATCAATGGCCGATTGACCTGGGCCTCCGGCAATGGCGACAAACGCTTCGTTGGGATATTGGTTTTTTATCGCGGGCAATAGGGCATAATGAATATCAATATGGCGGCCTTCCGGCTGTTGTGGATTTTCAGCAACCGTTACTTTCCCGCAAACCACTTTTTCACTTAAGCCATTGAGATAGCATGATGATTGTTTGCCTGATGTCGATATTGATTCTGCTTGGGCATGCACTGAAAACAGCGGTTGCGTTAACCCTGAGAGCAATAGTGCTGCCCAGAAAGATTTCCTCACTGAGCGAGTGCAATTAAGCCTCCATAGCATCATGAAACTTCCCTTATTCTGATGAAATAAACGCTTTAGCCTAATGAGTCATTGTTAGAAAATCAAACGCCACTACTGTCAAAATTGTAATGGAGTGTGAGGGTATCGTTTTCCCTATAATCACGCTTTCTTAGCTTTGCAGTATGGCGTTCTGCATTTTTTGAGTAAAAACTCTCTGGCTTTCCAATACAGTTTCGTTACAATGCCGAAAAAGCGGAACAGTTGTAAGCTATACTCGTAATACCTGAAGATGCAGGATTTCAGTGAGAATTAATTGCCATTTAGACAAGGCACTTATCCGTAGCAATAGTTATTCTATTTCAAGGGTAAGTAACGAAGTATAAATGGCAATTAAACTCACACAGAGTGGGCTTTTCAGCGTTGATTCTCCTTTGTTGTAAAAGCTTAAATTAGCCCGCTAGTTCTGCGCTTTCACGCCTCGAACAATGCAACGCTGAACAAGCCCTGAAAGTTGCATCTTCAAGTATCACGAGTATTTATCATGTCATTAGAGCAGTATCATTTAATTTCATTACTTCGTCATCAAACTCGTCGTCAACCCAATGCCATTGCCCTTGAAGGTTATGATGCAATGGACAATTGGCGTAGCGTTAATTGGCAGCGATTTGAAGATGTAACTCAACAACTGGCGCAATGGCTGATCCATAATGGCATTCAAATTCAGGACAGATGTGCCATTATGTCGAAAAACTGCCCGCAGTGGACGTGTGCCGATGTAGCGATTTTAAAAAGTCGCGGTGTCGTTGTGCCTTTGTATCCAACGTTAACCACAGAGCAAGCAGCGTTCATTGTTAATGACTCAGAAGCCAAGATTTTATTTGTGGACGATAAGGATGCTTATCAACAAGCGTGTGAACTTAAGCCTCTGTGTCCAAGTCTTGAAAAAATCGTAGTGTTTGATGAAAACGTCACTTTAGCCTCTGCTAATGACGACTATTTTGATGTGATCCTGCAAGACCGCAGTTACTTGTGTGAAGGTGAGCTTAAAGCACGTTTAACCAGTAGTCATCTGGATGACCTATTAACCTTGATTTATACCTCTGGTACAACCGGTCAACCTAAAGGGGTGATGCTAGATCATCGCAATTTAGCATCGACGATCCGCCAGCACGATCGAAAATTAAAAGTACAATCGGGTGAAGTGTCATTGGCATTACTGCCACTGAGCCATATTTTCGAACGTGCATGGAGTTTTTACGCGTTATGCCGTGGCGTGAAGAATGTGTATCTTACTGAAACGATAAAAGCCAAAGAGGCGTTGGCTGACATTAAGCCACATACCTTATGTGTTGTACCGCGCTTTTTAGAAAAAATATATGGTGCCATTCAAGATAAAGTGGGTAAGTCATCTAAAGCTAAGCAAAAGCTGTTTGCATGGGCGCTTAAAGTAGGCGAGCAACATTTTGAAGTACAACAAGGTCGAGCCAAAGCCAACCCTCTGTTAACGCTAAAACGAAAACTGTCTAACAAACTCGTGTTTAGCAAACTTCAAGAGGCCCTTGGTGGTAACATCAAGTTTATGCCTTGTGGTGGCGCAGCGCTTGAAGCCAAAATTGAGCGTTTTTTCCAAGCCATTGATGTACCTGTACTCTGCGGCTATGGCATGACAGAAACTACAGCAACCGTTACCTGTAATACCCTTGATAACCGCGTTCCAGGTTCAAATGGTCAGCCTTTGGATGAAACGCAAATCAAAATTGGTGATAACAACGAAATTATGGTGCGTGGTGATACCGTAATGCGTGGTTATTACAATCGCCCTGAAGAAAATGAAACCGTATTTGAGGATGGTTGGTTAAAAACCGGAGATGCTGGAAGGTTTGATTCTGAAGGTAATCTGATCATCACCGATCGTATTAAAGAGTTGATGAAAACCTCAAACGGCAAATACATTGCGCCGCAACGAGTGGAAGGAAAAGTCGGTTGTTGCCCTTACATTGAACAAGTGGCGGTAATTGCGGAATCGAAAAATTATGTGACTGCCTTAATTGTACCTGCATTTGAAACACTAGAAGCATGGGCGAAAGAGCAAGGACTTAAATACGCCTCTCCAATCGATTTAGTACGCCACAGCAAAGTCATTGAATTATTCGAGCAGCGTTTGAAGGAAGTGCAGCAGGAGCTGGCTAACTTTGAACAAGTAAAGAAATTCACATTATTGTCGGATGCATTTTCAATGGAAGCAGGGCTGATCACCCCGACCTTGAAGCTACGTCGTAAGATGATTTACCATAAATACGACAGCGAAATTCGTGCTATGTATCAGTAATTATCGATAGCGTATAAGCCCTTAATGTGATTGATTGTAAAAGGCCTATTACTCTTATCTGCGTTGATTGATTTCTTCAATTGGGTACAAAAATATAAACAAGCCGCTGCTGTTAACGTTGCGGCTTTTTAGTAAGGGAACAAAAATATGAATCAAGGATACACCACATACTTCTCTCCTCGCTTTAGCGAAACCGATGGATTAGGACACATTAATAACACCGTCATTCCCGTTTGGTTTGAATCCGCAAGAGACCCGATTTTTAAAATTTTTGTTCCTTCCCTTGAAATTGCACACTGGAACTTAATTTTGGCAAAGATCTCAGTCGATTTTAAAGCGCCGACCTTTTACGGAAGTGAGGTTAAAGTGATCACGAGTGTTAGTCGTATTGGAAATTCGAGTTTTGAGGTGCATCAAAAATGCTATCAAAATGATGAACTAACGGCAGAAGGTCGAACCCAAATGGTGCATTTTGATTATGAAACCAATCGCAGCCAGCCAATTTCAAAGGAAATTCGTGCTCAACTTGAGCAACTAGCAGATTAATCTTTGATTAATCTGTTTTTAAGTTTGAAAAACAGTTTGGTTTATCAGGTAAAGTGGCTTTATTTAATAAGGATTTAATAAGGTCATTGTTTATGGCTGCAAAAGTAACTCCTGATGAGTCATTAAAAGCTGATTATCAGGCAGTAAAGCAAGAAGATCAGATTCAGGGAGCACAAACAGTTGGTCGCTTTATGATGACTGCGCAATTTGTTGATGCGAATACCGAATCAAAAACAGTTGACGTTAATAGTAAAGTTACTGAATTTTTCTCTGAAAAATCTTCAGATTGTCGGGATCAGAAAACGCAAACTGAGCAACAGACAAGGGGAGTTTGTTCGGAGATTGAGCATAAAAATGTGGGTGATGAGCTTAATGTAACGCCCATTGTTGATGAACAAATTATTGATTTCACTGCGGTAAGCAATTTAATACGTACCTACCAGCATAGCTCTGTGTTGGTTGTACTTGAAATGGAGCATGTTTTGGTCAATGTTGATCTGAGCGATCCAAATCCAGAATATACTACCTATACTCCGATTTCTACTCAGTTGTTTGATCAAATTGACCAGTGGAGTCAGTTACATTCGGCACTAACATGTGTCGTTTTTTCGTCGCTTCCCAGACAAAAATTAGTGAGGGCGATGTCACAATCAAGCAAATTTGAACGATTTCCTACTAAGGCTATAACTTATTGGATTAGCACAGCAAATAGAGAAGGATATTCTAAAATCAATCGGCTGGAAACTTTGATCGATAAAAAAATGCAAGGGGTTGGGAAAATCATTGTCGTGGACGTTGATACTTCATCATTCGTTGAGGCTAAGAAAACATTCAAAGATAAAGTGAAGACCTTTCAATTTATGGCAGGTATTCCAAATCGCTTGCAATGGTGTAAAAAACTGGAAGGCATTGATGATGAGTCCAGTGAAGAATTTAAATTAATGTGCCCTGAGATGCATCAAGCGTGGAGAGACTATTTAGCGTTTAAACAAACCCAATAAAGCCAACCTGTAAGTAATTGAACTTACAGGTTGGCTTTAAATTGTGTATTACAGTGAAAGATCTTTAAAGCTAGTGATCTGCTGGTATTGAGAGCTCACTTCAGTATCACGAGACATCAGACAAACATTAATACCAGCCGCTTGTGCTGCTTTTAATTCTTCTTGACGATCAGAAATAAACAACACTTGCTTAGGCGATAAGCTGGTGGTGTTCAGAATATTCAAATACGCCTGAGGATCGGTTTTGTTACCGGTACGGGTGTCAAAATGACCACTGAATAAGGGCGTTAAATCACCGCCATCACTGTGTGCGAACAGCAATTTTTGCGCATCCACTGAGCCAGAAGAAAAGCTATACACTCTCATATTGTTTTCAGTGTAATGCTTAATGGCCTCAATAAAGTCGGGGAAGATGTGCCCAGTAAATTCTTGCTCATCATAGCCTTGCTTCCAAATCAAACCTTGAAGTGTTTTTAATGGCGTGGCTTTGCGGTCGTCTTTGATCCACTGTTGTAAAATGGCGGCAATACGAGCGATATCGGCATCAGGTTCAAGTGCCATGTCGCGAACATCACAGATACAACTGTCCACGAGAACATCATTTTGGTGTTGCTCTAAAAAAGTGGGCAGTTTTTCTAATGAATAAGAAAAAAGGGTGTCTTCAATAAACGATAAATCGGTCGTTGTTCCTGCTGTATCAACAACTATGGCTCGGATCCCCATAATGCGAACTGGCTCCATTTTCAACAAATTTGAGTGCGAGATTGATCCTAAATTGAAATCAGGGTTTTGACCAGAGATTTCAGTGTGCTTTAGACATTAATTCATCATGTTTTGAGTTAAGACAAGACTCCTAACTTAAAAGCCATAGTTTAAAGTCATCATGAGAATGAACTTCAAGTGTTGGAGCGATTTCCGTTTCGTTGTGCTTTTTGTGGCGGTTATACCAACAGGTATCGATACCAAAGCGATTTCCGCCTATCACATCAGTGTGCAGGTTATCCCCCACCATCAGTACGTTCGATTTTTCAGGATGTTCCATTTTTTCAAAGGCATACTCAAAAATTTCAGGACTAGGCTTTCCTACACCCACTATCTCTGAAATCACCAATAAATCTAAATATTGATCCAAGCCAGTGTTGTGCAAGCGTCGTTGCTGTAACTCTGCAAGTCCGTTAGTGATAATGCCAATTTTTACTTGGGACTTAATGGCGTCAAGCATTTCTATCGCACCGGGCAGCGGCTGACATATTTCTGCCATGGACAATAGGAAGTTAGAGTTTAGGGTGGTGGCGGGCACATTTAAGCGTTGCGACCACAGTTGAAAACGCTGCTCTTGTAATGTTTGCGTGTCAATTTCGTGGGCTTGATAGCGATCCCACAATGCCTGATTGGTTTGCTGATATTGCGCATAATCTTGCTCAGTAAACTCTACACCATATTGAACTAATGCACGTTTAAGACCGGCAAAAGCATCAAAGTCAAAAAGGGTTTCATCGGCATCAAATAACAGCCATTGGTAACGAGAAAGATTCAATGTTTACAGCCTTAATAACGACAAAGGATGATTATTTTAGAGTATAAGTGACTTCGACTCTATCACTGATGGTGATCATCTTATTTTCATACGTTTGTCCTGTCGATTTTTCAGAATACATCATGGCTTGGCGAGCCATAGGTTGTTGATAACTATCGGATGAATAATTAATCTCCCAAACCTTCCCTAATTTTTCCCCAAAGCCTTTTGCCAATGATTTGGCTTTTATTTGAGCATCACGAATAGCAGCTAAACGGGCTTGTTCTCGGTATTTTTTTATTTCACTACTACCAAATTGTATATAGTCAATTCGGTTCATGCCTGATGCAATACTGCTGTCCAATAGTGTGTTGAGTGTATTGAGGTTATGTACTGTAACCGAGACGGTTCTTGTGGCCTTGTACCCAATCATTTCTGGCGCTTGGTTGTGTGGATAATGATATTGAGGTTGTACATACACATTAGCACTATCGATATCTTTGGTTTTTATACCCGCTTGTTTAAGCTTTTGGGTGAGCTTAACCACCGCCTTATCAGACACCGCTTTTGCTTGTTTTGCCGTAGCCTGATTGACTGAAACCGAAACGTACATGGTGGCCATATCCGCTTTAACTTCAATTTGGCTTACGCCAACTGTGTTGATATGAGGTTGATCAATTGGTGCCGATAAAGCGGTGTTAGATAGAAGCAATGATGCCAAACCGGTAATGACAATAGGTAATTTTTTCATAGTATGCCCGAGGTTAAAATCGACAGAAACTCAGCCAGTGTAACTAACCCATAGTTTTATTTAAATGCTTAATTTTTGAACCAGACACATCTCTGAGAATTAACATATACCTCGCCATTTAATTAACAAAGATTAACATGTGTTCAACATGATGTTCGGTTAGGATGTGGCCAATAAAGAAGCAATGGCTTTGGCATAATTTAAGTAAGCGAGGTAATTATGGCCGCTGGAACATGTTCTACAACAGCACAACCATTAAACATTGAGTGGGGGACAGCTTCATCGACAACACCTGCAAAAGTAACGGCAACCGAGGCTGAGTATTTGCAAGAAAAGCAAGAAGCGGCGGCTAATTTTCGACACTTTAAATCTAAGGTTGTACCAAGCTATTACCCTAAAAGTGGGTTTACAGAACAATATCAACAGTTTGCCAAAACCTGTCTTGAAAAGATGAGCGCTAAGGACTGTAGTCCTGAAGACTTTTTTAAGAATTTAATCGATTTGCGAGAATTTGAAACGCATGCTGCTTGCAGGCCAAATATCGCCGTTCAGTATCGATCGACACCTTCTGGTGATTGGAGCCTGTCTTTATATGCCGAAGGTCAGTGTATCGGCTATTTTCAACAAGATAGAGAGCACCCCCAGCTTGCTGAAACAACACAGGCAGTGGGGCTACTCGCATTCAAAGAGGTGCTTTTTCAGCAATTGAAAGTCTCGCGTCAACAACAAAAAGGTCGACTCAAACTGTTACCAAATGATGAACATGATTTGTATAACGATACTTGTACTCAAGTTCAACAAATAGTAGATGCGTCAAACCCTCTGGATTTGATTGGAGTTTTTGAACGATTTGTGAATGCGTTACCTAGACAAGCAAGAATGCCGCTGAATATTCAAATTAATAGTCTTTCTGGTAACCGAACTCAATTTTGCATCATGGCGGGTGAATGCACGCTAAAACAATTTACGGGGCCTACAGTTCCTAAATATACTATTAAGTTCAAAGCTATGCAAAAAGCTTTGGTAATCATGCAAATGAGCGATAAGTACCAATGTTATGAAGAGTTCCAAGAGCATGTGAAAACAATGACTAATAGCGTTTTAGGTGTGTCAAAACGTGTGAGAGTTTGGCTTACGTTACGCAAAGACTTTATTTGTGATGAGTGTACAGGCTGCAGTTGGATAACTATGGAAGAAGGGGATGAAGATCCTGTAACAGTGCATTTTTATATGGGCAAACAGGGGGAGCTTCCCGTTATGACATTCGGTGCCAATAAAGGTACGGAATCCTACGACTCTTTTAAAACAATGGAGCAAAATGTCGCTAAGACTAATGCCGATGCAATGGCAGAATACCAGCTTCCGAGGTTGAAAGAATTGGAAGGACAATTACATGGCATGGTGCCATCAGCTATCCCTACTGCAATTCAACAGGCCAAACTCGATTTTGCTAAGGTGATGCCTAATAAGGAGTTTGCTCAAAAATTTAACAGTATTACCGACAAAGCGATGGATCGATGTGTCGCTGACAGAATGACACAAGATAAAAATAATCTGCATATGTTTCGAATAGCGGAGTTGGAAGAAGAAGATATTACTATTTTGATTGCTCGGGTTGATGACACTAAATTAGCCGCTCATGATCGGGCATCCGCTTTTGTTAAATTAACGGAAGCCTTACAGCAATTGCCCAGACAGCAACTTGAGATGAGAATGAATGAGGATTTCGAGTTTGAGCTTGTAATTAACAACCAAGTATGGGTCAAGCTTAATGGAAGTGAGCAAGAATTAAGTTATCTTGATGAGAATATGGAAGCTTTCACTAAAGTTAAAGCTAAAGAGCATGACGCTCAAGAAAGTGCGACGACTGTTAAAGACTATCTTGATGGAATCAAAGTAGCAAAAGACAGGGCTGCAGCGGCCAAGGCTCCGTCAAATGGCCGCTTTGGAATCTTTACAGGTGTTGTAAGTTGGCTTTCTACATCAGCAAGTAATTTGGAAACAGTGGAATCTTATGTAAAAAGGTTAGCGGCAGTTGATGAAAAGGAGTTCTTGAGATTGTGTGATTCTAATCAACCAGAGTATAAGCAGCTATTCGCGATTGTAGGTGATAAGGCGCAATTAAGAACTATTGCTGAAGGCTTGAAGAGAAAGACAGTGAGAGTAACGTCTATGGATAATCAGCTCTTTAAATACAATCAACTACTCGAATTTGCTGGTTTAATTTAGAATCAAGAAATACGTTTTAGAAAGCTAGCCTTTGGGTTGGCTTTTTCTTTTTGCCTTTTTCTTCTCTTACTCATCTCAACCAGTCTCCAAGTGAACAGACTGTTAATGTTGATTAATAATTGTTCTTCCTGATGTGAAAATCCGATATAAATAGTGCCTAATTTATCTTCAAGATCCTGAGGTTACGGGATCGAACACACTGCTTTAACATGAAAGGGGCAAGTTATGACGGGTGAAGTACAAGCAGCTTGGAATCAGCAGGTCAGTTCTCAATATGGTGCTGGTGCTAATTATGAACAGCCAAATCGGCTTCCCCGTTTGAGTCTTAGTGAGCTTAAAGCAAATATGGCTCAATGGCGTGACCCAAGTTCAACGCTTTCCGAGAGTGACATTTCAATTCGCCTAGATAAATTAGCAATCCGCAAGGATATCTTACCTTCTCAACAATTGAATGAGTTTATTGAGTTAAGGGAAGCCATGAAACCCGAGCTCAGAGCAAAATTTGAGTATCAAATTGACGGCTATAACCCAAATGCTTGGTCATTAACCTTGAGAGTTAAGGATGATCAATCTGATACCCCGCTTTACTCTTTCAATTATGATCCCAGTAATGGTTTTGCCTATCAAGATTTACCACCATTGCATGCAGTGCAGGAAAAAGATCACTTTTATTTTGCAATTCGAGCCACTGAACAAGGGCGTCATTTAACACATGCAAAAGTGAGTCAACATCTCTCAATATTATTTGATGATAAGCAGCTATCTGAAGACCGAATTGAGGCTTTTACTGAATTATTTAATGCATTGCCGCAGGATTGTAAATGTAACTTGCAATTATACCCATTGATGCCTGTGCAAGTACCAGATCAACCATATGTTCAGCTTCAAGCAACCAACCGACAAGTCGGTATTTCGTTTAATGGAAGAGCTGTGGGTTGGTTATTGGTACCTGAAAGCTATCCCTCAATTCACCATCTTACTGGCCCCGTATTAATGGCCTGTCAAAGCCGAAGTGAAGGTCGACCTTTGCACTCTTTTGAAATGAAGTTAAAAGCGTTTGCGAATGAAAAAGATGTATTCAAAGCCGTTGCAGCTTGTGAACAAATGATAGAGTTATCGACTTTACTTCCCAATGCACCATCACCTTTTTTTGTATCATTTGGTAAGGAGTGGTTTACAAATACCAGTGTAACGATCACCGCTTATAACTTGGTTTGTCATATAGATTCTATTCCAATGTACGATCAAAGTTGTGGGGGAGAGTCAGCAGAAATGCAGGCGTGTACTCAATTGGAGAATAAGGTAACTCAGACTCAAGATCGAAATTACCTTCGCGATGTTCGTCGACACTTTAATACCATAAAACAGCAATTAGAAGGAATGAGAGGCCAAGAGTTTGTTCAACAACGTCAGGCGATGTTGCAAGTGTTTGAGAGTGGTTACCGATGGGCGCTTGAAAATGATGCAGGTCTTAAAAGCGACTTTGATAGTGTGAAATTAACTTACCAGCTTTCAGATCAACTTGCGGTACAAAAGGCCAAAGCTGAGCAAGCTTACGCTGACCTTTTAACGCAGTTAGATGAATTTAATGGCCAACAACTAGTCGAGTCAGCAAAATCATTACTTGAGACTTTTGCTCAGGAACACAGTCGTATTATGACTGATGACGCTGACCTAAAAGGACGGTTTAATAAGTTAAATGCAGAAACAGAAGCTAAGATTGACGAGGCCCAACAGGCTTATTCCGCGGCTAAAGCCGCATTGTCAGAGCTAGATACTCAGCTTACTAAAATGCCGCCTCACCAAATAGCGGCAGACTCAGAGGCATTACTTGAACAATTTAAGCAGAAACATCAACAAGTACTAGATTGTCATGAAGAGGTAAGTCAATACTTTGAAAGAATATCTCAAGAGGCGGATGAACGAAGTACTCAGTATAAGCTAGATGAGACTGTGGCTCTCGGTGCTATCCGCACAATGAGACAATCACTTGATCAGTTAAAAGGCGATGAATTGGTTGAGCAATACGAAGAGTTATTACGACAGTTTAAAGGCCAGTATGATCACTGTATGCAAGGTACCAATGCGTTATGGAACAATTTTCAAACGGCTAAAAACCTTACTGAGGATAGAAAAAAGGTGTTTACCGAACTCAAACAGCAAGCGAATAAGGAGTTATCGGATATTAAAGCTAAAATGGAATTAGCGGAATTGCAAGTAGCCGTTGATGAAGCTCCTGCTCAAATTGAAGCTTTTAGAAGTAAGTATGAGGAACTTTTACTCGAAAGCTATGTTTTAGTAAGTGAATTGGCGGATGTAGAAGAGCACCTTGAAACGAAGAAAGTGCATTTACAGGTAGCCATCAATGATCAGCAAGATCAAGAAATGAGTTCAGCATTTTATGACATGTCTCAATTTTTATTAGTGACGGCACACCCTGATGAAGTTTGTGTCGTATACGAGCAGAAATTTAAGGATTTTGAGAAAGACCATCAAAAGCCAATGGAGCGCGATGCGAGTATGGTGGGTAAGCTCGTAAACTTGAAAGAGCAAGTGCAAACTCGTATCCATGCACACAACATGGCACAAGTTGCTTTAGAAGCTGAGAAGCAACGACAAGTTCAACAGCGGCGTGAAAATTTATTAAGAGTAAAAACTGAAGTGACTTCATTTAAAGCTGAGACGATGCCTCAAGAGCATTCCAATCTACTTATGGACGGGCTGCTAGCTGAGGAGTTAGCCTTAGATCTGAGAGCAAAATGTTTTGTGCATCTAATGGCGACTTCTAATGGAGATATCAAACCGCACTTTAAGTTTGAATTTACTGCCCCTAAAGCAGATTCAGACGAGGGAAAAGTGGTGATGAGTTACGATGGAATTGAAATCATTAATCAAGCATTGACCACAGAATACGATAGTAGAGATATGGTGAGCCATATGAATGCTCAAAGTAAAAGTTTTATTAATTCCGTATCCAAAGAAGTTCAAACGCTGGTCGAGTGGGCGGGGGACTTTTGTCAAAGCGAATACTTTACTGAACCGTTAAAACAAGCGACAGATAAAGCTAATTAAGAAGCGATAAAAAGCCAGCGTTAGAGCTGGCTTTAATATCTATTCTAGATTACTAGAAACTACACAGTTTCTCTGTCGCTGCATCAAAATTTAATGCCGCTTGCTCAAGTAGAGCAGTGGCATTTTCTATATCAGGGCCAAAGTAACGATCTTTGTCGTAGTAAGCGACTTTCTCACGTAACACCGCTTTCGCCTCAGCTACAGGTGCACTTGGCTGTAACGGTCTACGGAAATCCAATCCTTGAGCTGCCGCTAACCATTCTACCGCCAAAATACCACGAGTGTTTTCCGACATATCACGCAAACGACGAGCGGCAAAGGTAGCCATGGATACATGATCTTCTTGGTTGGCTGACGTTGGTAAACTGTCAACTGAACCCGGATGCGCAAAGGTTTTATTCTCAGAAGCTAAAGCTGCTGCGGTAACTTGAGCAATCATAAACCCTGAGTTCACGCCGCCGTTTTCCACAAGGAAAGGTGGAAGTTTTGACAAGTTAGAATCGATCAGTAATGCGATACGACGCTCAGAAAGCGAGCCCATTTCTGCAATCGCCAGTGCTAAATTATCAGCAGCCATGGCAACTGGCTCTGCGTGGAAATTACCGCCTGAGATAATATCGCCATTATCAAAGAACACCAGTGGATTATCCGTTACGCCATTGGCTTCAGTGGCTAATACTTCAGCCGCTTGACGAATTTGAGTTAAACACGCGCCTAATACCTGTGGCTGACAGCGAAGGGAGTAGGGATCTTGTACCTTTTCGCAATTTAAGTGATCTTCGCAAATTTCTGATGTTTCAGTTAACAATGCACGGAAGATGGCCGCTGAATCGATTTGGCCTTTTTGAGCACGTACTTCATGAATCCGTGGATCAAACGGACTGCGACTGCCCATGGCCGCTTCAACACTCATTGCCCCAATGACAGAGCCTTGAGCGAATAAATCTTCAGCGTGGAACAAGCCTTCAAGGGCTAATGCGGTTGACGCTTGTGTGCCGTTAAGTAAAGCCAACCCTTCTTTTGCTGCAAGCGTGATAGGCTCAATGCCCGCTTTTGCAAGGCCTTCTTTCGATGACATGACTTGGCCTTGATAGCGAACTTCACCTTCACCAATGATTGGCAAACACATATGGGAAAGCGGTGCTAAGTCTCCCGATGCGCCTACAGAGCCTTTTTCTGGCACACAGGGATAGACCTCAGCATTAAGCATGGCAATCAAATATTCAATCACACATAAACGAATGCCTGAAAAACCACGGCTTAATGAGTTCACTTTTAGTAGCATCATCAAACGTACCGTGGCATCGCTCATTAATTTACCTGTACCCGCCGCATGAGAGAGTACGATTGAGCGTTGAAGCAGTTCTAAATCTTCAGCCGCAATTTTGGTGTTGGCAAGCAAACCAAAGCCAGTGTTAATGCCGTAAACGGTGCGACCTTCATCCAATACGTGTTGAACCGTTGCCGCGCTGGTAGCGATGGCATCAACAGCGGTTTGTGATAGCTCAACTTGAACAGGATGACGGCTGACATGGCGCAATGTTTTAAGAGACAGTTTACCCGGCTCTAATACGAATTTTTCCATTTGAACCGTCTCCCTTATTTGTTCATCGGCAAGTCTAGACCTTGCTCTTTGGCGCAGTTTTTCGCAATGTCATAACCCGCATCAGCGTGACGCATAACGCCAGTGGCTGGGTCATTCCAAAGAACTCGACCGACACGTTTCGCGGCATCATCCGTACCATCACACACAATTACGACACCAGAGTGTTGGCTAAAGCCCATACCGACACCACCACCGTGATGCAGTGAAACCCATGTTGCACCGCTTGCGGTGTTAAGTAGCGCATTCAGCAATGGCCAATCCGATACTGCATCTGAGCCGTCCATCATGGATTCGGTTTCACGGTTCGGGCTGGCAACAGAGCCTGAGTCTAAGTGATCACGACCAATGACGACTGGCGCTGAAAGCTCACCGTTTTTCACCATTTCGTTAAACGCTAAAGCAAGGCGTGCACGATCTTTTAGACCTACCCAACAAATACGTGCCGGCAGACCTTGGAAAGCAATACGCTCTTTCGCCATATCTAACCAGTTGTGTAGGTGTGGATCGTCAGGGATCAGCTCTTTTACTTTGGCATCGGTTTTGTAGATATCTTCTGGGTCGCCAGAAAGGGCTGCCCAGCGGAATGGTCCCACGCCTTCACAGAACAATGGGCGAATGTAAGCAGGAACAAAGCCCGGGAAGTCGAAGGCATTTTCAACGCCCACTTCTAATGCCATTTGACGAATATTGTTACCGTAATCTAGGGTTGCAGCACCACGATTTTGCAGCTCGAGCATGGCTTTAACTTGCACGGCCATGGACTCTTTAGCGGCTTTAACAACAGCTGCTTCGTCTTTTAGACGCATATCAGCCGCATTTTCTAAGGTCCAACCTTGTGGTAAATAACCATTAAGAGGATCGTGGGCTGAAGTTTGATCGGTCACTACATCAGGCGTGATATTACGCTCAACCAGTTCAGCAAAAACATCCGCCGCATTAGCAAGAAGACCGACAGATACTGGTTTACCTTCGGCGTCCGCTTGCTTCACCATCTCAAGGGCTTCGTCTAAGGTTTTCGCTTTCTTATCCACATAGCGAGTACGCAGACGGAAATCGATACGGGTTTCATCCACTTCACAAGCGATGACAGAGAAACCTGCCATAGTACCAGCAAGTGGTTGAGCCCCCCCCATTCCGCCTAGACCACCGGTTAAGATCCAACGACCTTTGGCTTCACCGTCAAAGTGTTTTTTAGCAACGGCAACAAAAGTTTCGTAAGTCCCTTGAACAATGCCTTGGGTACCAATGTAAATCCAAGAGCCTGCGGTCATTTGACCGTACATAGCCAAGCCTTTTTTATCCAGCTCGTTAAAATGTTCCCAATTCGCCCAGTGTGGCACTAGGTTAGAGTTGGCAATCAGTACTCGTGGTGCATCTTTGTGAGTTTGGAAAACCCCAACAGGTTTGCCTGATTGAACCAATAATGTTTGGTCATCTTCAAGTCGTTGTAGGGTTTCTACGATTTTGTCGTAGCATTCCCAATCACGTGCTGCACGGCCAATACCGCCATACACCACAAGATCTTCAGGGCGCTCAGCCACATCAGGGTGTAGGTTGTTCATTAGCATGCGCATTGGCGCTTCGGTTAACCAGCTTTTACAGCTAAGTTCAGTGCCGTGAGGGGCTTTGATGACTCTTGTTGGGTCGTGTCGTTTATTCATGATGTCTACCTTTGTATTGTTATTGTCATTTTTGTCATACCTGCGAAGGCAGGTATCCAGTGACTTTTTATCATAGAGTTAAAGGCACTAGACTCCTGCCTTCGCAGGAGTGACGTATCCAGAAAATCAAAACGTTAAATGTCCACCGAGGTGGAACTGATTGCCTGGGTGAACCAAGCGGGCAAAACTCACCACTCCCTTTCTAGACCAGGTTCGACGCAAGATCTGTAAGCAAGCGGTATTGTCTTCTAGCTTTAATTGCTGCTTTTGGACGTCATTAGCAATAATGGCTTGCACCTTGTGATGCGCTTCTGTCAGTGGTGCCACTTCAGATAAATACTCGTGAGGGGTGATGGTTAAAAAGTCTTGTTGAAGATAATTCGGTGCGATTTTTGGGTTAATGTATCGATATTCCAATTGCAACGGTTTTTGCTGTTCAAAATGGATCAACATCGAGTAGTACACTTCACTGCCCGTTTCGATTTCTAATGCGGCAGCGACTTCGGGTAAAGCGGGTTCTTTACGGAGCACGATTTGACGAACAGAATACTCATGGCCGCGCTCGCGAATTTCATCGGCAATGTTGCGGATCACCAACATTGAAGATTGCGCATTTACGCCAGCAACAAAAGTGCCTAGCCCTTGACTGCGCTCAAGAACGCCTTGCTCAGTAAGCTCTGTCACCGCACGTCTTGCGGTCATCCGACTACAGCAAAATTGTTCAGCCAGCTGATTTTCTGACGGTAATTTACTACCACGAGCCCAAGTACCGTCCTCAATCGCATCAAGAATGTGCTGTTTAATTTCTGAAAATTTTGCTCGTGCCATTGGGCTTCTGCTCCCATACCAATTACTTTAATTGGTATTTCAGTTACAATTTTGCTTGATTTGTATAAAATACTAGCTTGTATATACAAGTAAATACAAGTCATAAAATCAATAAAAATGGGAGATTTGTCATGCCGCAGTGGGATCAACTTTGGATAGACGTCAATATTGCTACCATGAATCCTGAGAATAATCAGTCTTATGGAGCGATCCATCAAGCGGCCATTGCCGTGAAAGATGGCAAGATTGCTTGGGTGGGAAAACAAGATGATCTACCAGAATTCGATGCTCTAGAGACGCCGATTTATAAAGGTCATGGCAAATGGATCACTCCCGGATTGATTGATGCCCATACTCACTTAGTGTTTGCGGGTAGCCGTGCCAATGAATTTGAACAACGCCTTAACGGAGTGAGCTATGAAGACATTGCTCAACAAGGTGGCGGGATCATATCGACCGTCAATGCGACTCGTCAGGCGAGTGAAGCGGATTTATTCGAACGAGGGCGGAAGCGTTTAAATGCTCTCGCCAAAGAAGGGGTGACAACTGTTGAGATAAAGTCAGGTTATGGACTTGATTTAGATACTGAAACCAAAATGCTTAACGTGGCACGTGAGCTTGGCAAGCATCACCATGTTGACGTGCAAACTACATTTTTAGGCGCACACGCCATTCCGCCTGAATATAAAGAAAAAGACAATGGCGCAGATTTATACGTTGAGCATATTATCAATGACATGCTGCCATCGGTGGCCGAGCAAGGGCTCGCAGATGCGGTTGATGTGTTTTGTGAGTCTATTGCTTTTAATCTCGAGCAAACGGAAAAAGTCCTGACCGCCGCCAAACAACATGGCTTGAAAATTAAACTTCATGCTGAGCAGTTAACCAATCAAGGAGGCTCTGAATTGGCAGCGAAGCTTGGTGCGTTATCGGTTGAACACATCGAATATCTTGATGAAGCTGGTGTTAAAGCGATTGCTGAAAGTGGTACTTGCGCAACAGTATTGCCGGGAGCGTTTTACTTTTTACGCGAGACTCAGCTTCCTCCAATCGATCTTCTTAGGAAACATAAGGTTCCTATGGTGGTGGCGAGTGACTTTAACCCCGGCTCATCGCCAATATGCTCAACCCTTTTGATGCTCAATATGGCGTGTACTTTGTTTAAAATGACACCAGAAGAAGCGTTAAAAGGCACAACCGTAAATGCTGCAAAAGCATTAGGTATTGCCGATAAAGTGGGCTCTATCGAAGTAGGAAAACAAGCGGACTTTTGCTTGTGGGATATTCAAAGCCCAGCTGAGCTTAGTTACAGCTATGGGGTAAACCCTTGTCTTCAGGTGGTTAAGAATGGCCAGCTTATTTCGATGAACGCTTAGAATGAAAGTCCCTCCCGTTGCTTGATGGCTTGATAAAGGCTTTGGATCCGATCTTTTAAAGGTTTTCTTGAATCAAGAAACTTGTCTAGCCGCATGCCTGCGGCTCTAAACATCAATTTGAGCTCGCAGATCTGTGCTTTATACAAATCATCTTCCGTTAGGCCTTTTTCATAGCCGAGAGCAACGGTTTCGAGCAATTCAGTCAAAACTTGGATTTGATAGCAACGTGCTTCATGTTTACTGTCTTTAGATTTATCGTCTTTTAGACAATCGTGGAATAGCTGTTTGCCTGCCCTAGTGGTAAGTTGCGTGGTTTTCAAGGCGGCTGTTGTGGCTGAAAGTCCCAGACCAACCTCACTAGCAACTCCAGTTAACTTCAATATATCGCTACTGATTTGAAGAATATCGAAGGAGATTCCGATCACTTCTCTGATGATTCGTTTTTGATTGATACGTTTAAACCCCCGTGCTAGGTAATAGCGTTTGGCATCAAAAATATCATTAGGTAGAACATCATCTCGTTCTGCTTCAGCTTTAAATGCTAGCCATTTTAATACCTTACTGTCTGTTTTACCGTTTTCAGTTATCACTTCACAGAGGGCTTCAGAATCGGGGAAATCCAGTTTGAGACAGGCTTTAATTTCAGCCATATCACAAAAACAGCGAATATGCTGACCCGTTGCGACAATGCGCCCTACCATATCAAATACAGAAACAATAATCCCTAAGATTGGAATAACCGTTGATACACTCGATACTTGCTTTAACACCTCAAGAATTTTATTGGCGGCAGATGCTAGAGATTTGGCGGTGAAGGTAATGGTTCTTGCGAATGCCAATCCTTTGGTCAAATAAGAGGTGACTGAATTGATATCAAATTGATGATGTTCAATATCCTCAATGAGGTTGGACTCTTTGAGTCTTTTAAAAATATCAAGAAGCTGACTCAGTGCTGTTTGAATATTACTAAAGCTGGTTGCGCACTTGGAAACAATCCCGAGAACATGGTGGTCACTGGAAAAGTGCGTGGCAATTTCAGTCGCGATAGATGCCAACCCAGATACCGCCGCGAATGCATTGGTAGTTGCTCGTAAAACACCGAAAATCTCCTTCCCTTGAGTCATTTCCCGCCAAGCTTCATAAAATGCTAGCAGCTCACCAACGAGTTCCAAAGAATGAAAAGCAATGGCTGGTTGTTCTCCTGCGCAGATCTCAAAGTCGTATTGCTCGAAGCGAAGAGATAAGTTATTTACGATTTCGCTATACTGACCACTAACATGCTCTCGGTCTTTCAAGTCTTTTGTGGCTGAACGTATTTCAGCTAACGTTGCACTAGCTTCTGGTGTTGGTTCAACCAGCTTTTGATAGGATGATTGAGTAAAAGCTGGAACCAAAACATTAAGGTGAGAATGATCTTCTTCTAATTGATGGATTTTATCTAACGTCTTACCCAGCGGCGTCGTTGCCTCCTGTTGAGCTTCGTCAATAGAAAGCGTCCTTGTTAGTGAATCTGGAAGCATGACCAAAGGACGATGTGAATTCAATGAATCTTCATCAAAGGAAAAAATACTGCTTCTTCTATCGGTGAAACAGCTACTCAATGTACTGTTTGGTGAAAGGGATGGGGAAGGGAGAAGTGTTCGCATGGAAGCTCTTCGCTTTTCATGTCTTAATATGCTGGCTCTCCGATAGACATTAGTTTTTTTTAAAAATTCTTGCCGTTGTTTTCTGTCTTCATCCTTAGGTTTATTGGTCGTTTGTATACTACGAGAAACCGGTTTATAACGGACTGGAATATACCTTACATATGTTTCATCCAGCATTGCCCCAGGAAGGTAAGATTGAGCAATTGGCGCTCGATGAGCAATTAACTCAAGCTTGTCTTCTGGAATATTGTGAGGCTTGAGCTTTTCAATAAGTTTGGCAAATCGAACTCGAACCATTAACACATCTCTGCTAACGCATGATCTTGGTTCTTTTTGCAATTTGGGCTTATGAGTAACCACCAGATCAGAGTGTTCTTTTTCCTTTTTCTGGCTTAGATGAAGATCATTCGTACTTCGAGATAAGCGTCGTGTTAGAGGTCGCGTTAAAGCGGCTAAGTCGTCATTCGGAGATTGAGGTGAAAATATGGCGTCCCATTGCGTTGGGTCAGCGTCTTGGCGCATTTTTTCCTCTTTTAGAGGATCTCCTGAATAAGGAGCGTATTGTTCAGGTGCGACATAAACCTGTACAGAAGTGTAGGGACTTAAATGTGATGATTGGGGTGAGCTTTTCAGGTCTTCATCTGGGTGAGTTTCCTTTGGAAGTTGAACAATTTCATACTCATCAAGATAATGTGGAAACTTACGTTCATGTTCAAACAGTTGCAAAATATAGCGTGTGAAAGCTTGGTCAACGTCTTTTTGTAAAATACTCACTACACTTTCAAAGTCTAAAGTGTAGGCATCAAGGCTAATACCGAGTCCGAATAACCATAAATACGCTTGTTCTGAAAAATCTGAAATATTTTGAGCAAGGTGAACCAATAAAGGCTCATGCTTTACGCGTGCGTCATCTAGCAGTTTTGGTGTGATGAAAGGTTTAACGGCTTGTCGGTAATTCGGGTACTGCACCTTGCGGTAAACGTTTTGATCATAACGTTTATCGAGCAAAAAAATCAGAGGGATCATATCCTCGTCATCGACTTGAAATAAATCAGCTCCCTTATTCATTGCGCCAACAACAAGATCTACATCTGTAACTTGAGAAAAATGAGTATTGGTAAACAAATGGTGAAGTAAGTTTTTGCCTTGCATATCGATGAAGTTGGGTCGTTGGCATCGAGTTAGCAGAACTTCAACAATGTGCATGTCAGCACCTTTGGCTGCTATATAGATGAGTGGCAAGCCATCATAGATAATGTCGGCAGATAGGCCTTTATACATTAAAATCAGCGAATTAACTTGGTTGAATTTCCCTTTTTTCACCGCCTCAAACAGCCTTTGTTGTGGATCAGATACCACTTCCGGTGACAAGCTCACTGATGTGATTGCAAAAGGTTCTGATGACATAGGCGCGGAAGAGAAAGATAAAAGGAATCTTTATATTAAGTATTGGCTTGTATTTGGGTGAAAGAGAGTGTGATACGTTCAGTCGACATTCAACGTTAGCGTTCTAAATCAGAGCTGGTTCATGGTACTTTTTTTATGCTATGTTGGATTAAAGCAAATGGATTTAGGGGCTTAGTATGCTTGAAAGAAAGACGTGTTTTTCATTAATAGCACTTACTACTTTATGGATTTGTGGTTGTAGCAGTGCTCCTAAGCCTGCATTAAAGGTAGATGATAACGCTGCTTTAGCTGTCGAGATTAAGATAAATCGCGCACTATTCAAGCTAAATCAGCAATTACTTGTAATTGATGATGTTTTTGCACTCACCAAAGGACAACAGCAGGATTTTTTAAGCTATTATCATGCTGCCTTAAGTGAAGGACAGCGGCCTGACAAGATAGTCTCCGAATACCTTGAACGAAAACTCAATAATTTTACCTTTTATGGTGAAACCTATGATGCATCTACGGCACTGATGCTCAACAAAGGCAACTGTATGAGCTTAGCGGTCTTAACCACTGCTTTAGCAAAGCTGGTTAATGTCGAAATGGATTATATTGAGGTAAATACTCCGCCCATTTTTGAAAAGCAAAATGGCGTAATTGCATCTTCCACCCATGTTCAAAGCCGACTCTATGCGCCAATAAAAGAGGGAGACGTTTCGCCGAAATTTAAGTGGATGAGAGCCAGTTCGATTATTGACTATTTTCCAAGTGTTTCAAATTATGCCGGGCGCTTGGTAAGTCAAAAGGAGTTCATTGCCAAGTATTATAATAATTTAGCGGCTAATGCACTGATTGGAAATAAACTCGATGACGCCTTTTCTTATGTCATGCTCGCTTACCAGCAAGCCCCGCATTACAGTGAAACGCTCAATTTGTTGGCGGTATTGCATAACCGAAAAGGTGACCACCAAACCGCAGAACAGATTTATTTAGCAGCATTAAAAGTCGATCATAATAATTTGAGGGTTCTGTCAAATTATATAGGGTTACTGACAGAGCTTGGCCGTACAGAGCAAGCCTTACAATATGAAAAAACTCTGGCCAAAATCGACGATCCCAATCCTTATGCATGGTTAGAACAAGCATATTATGCAAAGCAACAAGGAAACGACCGTAAAGCCATCCGTTATTTTACTAAAGTCATTGAAAAAGCCCCTTATGTTCAAGACGCTTATCTTGGGTTGTATCGAATTTATCTGAAGCAGAATAAGAAACTTAAGGCTAGAAAAATAATGAACAGAGTGATGGATTGGACATACGATCCTAAGCTTCGGGAAAAATACAATAAGAAGCTCTATTTATTAACAAAAAGCCGCTGAGTTACAATTGGCTATTGTCTTATGCACTTGTAAAAAAGATACAAAGATAATATCCCTGTTAAAAAATAGAAAAGTCCTAAAACTGAAGAACCAGAAAATTTAAAGCTAAGTGCAACACTAGCAAGAATAGAGGATATCAACATTTGCAATGAACCAAACAAGGCACCTGCTGAGCCACGATGATGTTTTTGAGGGCTGAGTGCTAATACTAATGTTATTCCACCGATAAATATCGCCCCTGACATAGCCGTAACTGAAGCGCCTAAAATACTATAAAGGCTTTGCCTGTCGAAAATTAACAATGCAAGTGTCACTCCGCCACTGATAATGAGGAGTTGAGATCCAAATTCAAGTGCTTTATGTAAACTGAATAACGCGATCAGTTTTGCTAATACAAGCCGTGCAATTAAACTGATTATGCCTACAGACGCTGTCAACCAACCAAATTCTAGAGCCGAAAAGTGAAATTCATTTTGAAATATGAACGCACTCAATGTGATATATACAATATTCACAGAACGGGCAATCCCCGTAAGTAAGCAGCACCCTATAAATGTCTTCTGTTTTAAAAGAGATTGATAAACGTTTAAGAAGTTAAAGCTTACATTCTCTTTAATGATGTGGGTATTTGTTTCTTCAAAAACAAAGATAATGACAACCAATGTCATCAATAAAATTAAGCCCAAGAGGAAAAAGTTAGACTGCCAACCATAGGTTGTTTGCATATAACTGCCAATAATAGGCGCCAATATTGTTGAAAGACTCAGTAACGTACTAAAGTAGATCCCAGTAGCCGCCAGTTTTTCTTTAGGCATAATATCGGCTGCAATGATCCGGCCCATACCTACACAGGCACCACAACCTATGCCTTGTGCAAATCTAAATAAAAGAAAGCTTGAAATAGAGCAGGTGGTCGTCGATAAAAAGTTACTCATTGAAGCAACGAAAACGCCGAAGATGATGACAGGTTTTCTTCCTACGTGATCTGAAATGGGACCATAAAAAAGAATACTAATCGCTGAACCCAATAGAAAGATGGTTGAAGATTGCTGAATACTCTGCTGATCAGTATGTAAAAAATTCATTATCGCCGGTAAAGATGGAAGGTGTATTGATAGACCTAAAGGTCCACAGATAACCAGCAGAAGGGTTATTAATATCTGCTTTCTTTCTTTACTAGTGAGCTTTTGAGAAAGATTATTACCCAAAATGATTAAGCCGAAAGCGTTTTTTTGAGTTTTACTTTATCTATTTTTCCCGTTGAGGTTAGTGGAAATTCAGCAGTAAAGCATATCTCCTCAGGTAGCTTAAAAAAGCTTATTTTTGATTTCAAATAATCAATGACTTCTGTTTTAGAGAGCGTATTTGGGGTATTAAGGACAATGAAGGCAACGACTTTTTCCCAATGGTTATCTGAAGTTATGCCGATAACCGCCGCCGCTTTTATTGCAGGGTGATCAGTTAATGCATTTTCTACTTCTTCTGGGATGATATTTTGCCCAATTTCAGAAACAATGATGTTTTTCTTTCTACCTGTAAACCAATAAAATCCGTCTTCGTCTTGGTAAGCTAGATCTCCAGATTTATACCATCCATCTACAAATGCATTTTCAGTGTTAATGCTATCATTGAAATAACCATTCATCATCCTTTCGGTTTTACAATAAATTTCCCCAATTTCATTAATTGCAGCCTGCTGTCCACTTGAAGTTATTAACTTAATTTGTGTCCCATTTACTGCTTCTCCCAAAGCTCCTAGTTTATCTTGTTTTTGTGCAGCGTTGAGGATGCATGGACCAGTTTCAGTTTGACCATAAATTGAAAGCAAAGGTATACCAAATTTTTTACGAAAATTATGTTTTATTTCTGCGGGAGTGTTGGCGCCGATAGCAATACATAGTTGTAATTGTGGCTTAATTTGCTTAAGAACCCTGTCAGGAAGATGAAGTAATTCATTAAAAATATAAGGGCTGGCTTTTAAGTGTGTTGCTTTATAGTGAAGAAGATCGGAAGCCAAGTTATTAATGCCCATACCAACACTTAATACAATTTGAGCTCCGAAATAAAAAAAGTTAAACAGTAAATTAATCGAACCAGAAAATTGCAAAGGATTATCTAAAATGGTAATAGAAGATTGGTTAATAGGAAATGAGCTCGAAATGGGTTTAAAAATATTTTTGTAAGGGATTTCTACGCATTTGGGAGTCCCTGTTGAACCTGTTGTTGAAGTGATGATGGCCGTTTTTTCTAGGTCAACATTGACTTCATTGAAGAGATCGGGAGACATGTAAAGAAAAGCGGTAGTGCTATATCTTTCCTGTTTTTCGTGACCTTCTTCAACACTAATGAATACTTTTTCAAAAGCCTCTAATGTTTGAGAATCCATACTCTTAGCTTTTTCATCAGAAACGATAATGTTTGTTGCTCGAGTTGTTTTTATCAAGCGAGAAAATTCATCATTTGTCACTGTATGTGCAACTGGTATGGCTAATACTCCAGTGTTGATACAGGCATAGAGAAAGAAAACAAACTCGGGATCATTAGGAAGACATATAATGAGAGGCTCATTTATTTCGAAATTAAGCTGAAGCCCAGCAGATAAAGATTTTATCTTATCAATGGTGAATTGATAACTGTATGATTTATCTTTATGCATCAGTGCAATGCAATCTTGCTTGTTTAAGCAGTTTGGAGCGATGAGTGATTCTACATTCATAGTCAGTTTCCAATTAAATATAAGGAATTACATGTGCGAATGGAGGTCTTCTAGAATTACCTTTAACGGACAGCTCATTAATGATTTGTGAGCATGCTCCAGGGGTTCTAAATACAGTAAAAAAGCCTCTTGCGACTTCCGGCGGGAACTCAAGACAATGAAAGAGTACTGAAGCCGCAAAATCGGTATTTGCTCCTAATGTTGGGTTCTGCTTTCTTGCTTCACGAGCGTAGAGGTATAATTTTTCAATCACATCCGCCTTGTTTGGAAAAGCTTGCCTACATGCATCAAAATAAATATGAACTCGGGGATCGCTGGCAATTATCTCTGGTGGGGTTTCCGCCGTTATTTTGTGGATACGATGTCCGAAACCATAAATTAATTGGTTAGCATTAATTAACTCTTGCACATATTTTTCTGGGAGCTGATCGCTGTTAAGGAATGAAGTGGTTTGCCTCATACACGCCTCAATCGCACCACCATGTAACATTCCGCTACCAACATTTAAGCCTGCAATTAGAGCTCTAGGAAAAGTCGTTCTTACAGAACTTGAGATTAAGCAAACAAATTCAGCTGAATTCAAACCATGGCTAACATGTGCTAAAGCACATTTCCTTAATGCTGAAATTTGATCTTTACTTATCTCTCTTCCAGCTGCTTGGAAAAACATTTCAATGGGGTCAATGGATGTGAAGTCTTCCGTATATTTGTATGTTTTGGATTCATTATAAAATAAGGCAACGGTTGAGAGAATTTTTCCAAATAGAAACATCGCTTCTTTTAAAGCTTCAACTCGCCGTTGATGATTGATGCTGTTAGGAGCGGAAGGAATGTATTCATACTGCAATATACTCTTAAATTTTCTGCTTACTTGCTGTTGTAAAAGTTGATGGTTCAAAAGAGACACAATATCCATTTGTGTATTTTTAGCGTTATCAACAATTTTTATTTCTTCTTCGTTTAATTTAAAACCTTCAACAAAAGAGTCTTCAATTATATTTTTACAACTACAATCAAATCCAATGAATAAATCAATAATCGCTTCGAAGTAATCTTCATTTTGTGAAAATATTGATAAGTCTTTGTTGGAAATTTTAATGTTTCCATTTTCAATGTGAATGTTTGAATGGGAGTTCAAAGGCGTAAAATATGAGTCAGGAATAACATTATTTTCAATTTTCAATAAACTGTCCTGTAATGTATTAAACAAGCTATCAATGTGCTCTTTTAAAGAGTGATTATTCGATTGAGTTAACAGAGTGGTAACTTGACTGAAGATTTTTTCTAATTTAATTCGAAATAAATTCAAGGAAGCGTTACTGTTGAACGCGGATATGATTTTTGCTTTTGTTGCGAGTGCTAATTCTTTTTCTTGCTGGGGTAATTTGGTGAAGTGTTTATCTAAATCATAGATTAGGTAGGCGAATCTATTCTTCCAAAAAAATTCTTTTGGGTCATGATAAATGTCATGTTTTTTCTGAATGTATTCTTTCATTTTTTTAGTGCCTATTTAATTTAGGGAACATTTGATAAAGCAATATCTTCGTGGTGGAGTGATTATGATTTTCCACTTCACTCTATGACGGTGTGGTATTAAATTAATTCCTTGAATTTACTTAATTTATTATTAATTTAATTTAATGTTAGAGGTGCAGCTAACAGTGAGTTTATTTAGTGAGTTAAGGACGGCGGGTATATAAAAAATTGTTCCAGTAATAAATGGCTTATTATGATAAAACAATGGACTTTGTCGGTATGTTTTTTAAATCTTTTGGGTATAAAAAACCGCTTTAAATCAGCGGCTTTTTATCAAATGTGGAGGTATATGTTACCTACTCCACGTTCTGGATCTGCTCGTCGAGTGAAAATGTTAACTTGTTATATATTAAGAGAAAAATATCTGAGTGAAAGAGCTGAGTTTATTGATCTGTCACCTTTTCTGTCACCAATGATCAAAAACGTGGCAGATGTAAGATTGAGATCGATTTACTGCGAATTCTGAATTAATGGTCAGTTTATTCTCATCGATGAGTAATGTCTATGTCATCGACATGGATTTCCAATGTGTCGATAAAATGCGATTACTTCGACATTTCAATACTCATAATTCAATTAAAGTTTAAAAAAATACTTATCTTTACACTATTAGTATTAAGATCTACACTATTTTAAACCTAAGTTTAAAATTTTGCTTAAAACAATACTAAAAGTATTAATATGTCATCAAAAATAAACTGGCTAATACAAAATACCATCCCCGGTAGTGTTGTTCTTCAAATGTGGCTCACTCAGAATGGGATCAATCACTCTCTGACACAACGCTATGTGGCGAGCGGTTGGCTGAAAAAAATCAGTTCAGGGGTGTACTTTAGACCCTTGAGTAACCCTGATCAGTTACCTGAATGGACTAATGCTTTACAGGCGTTGCAAAAGCAGACAAATGTTCATGTGCATCTTGCTGGATTATCGAGCTTGAACTATCAGGGGTTGAGTCACTATCTACAACTCAGTGAACAGAAAATATGGTTAGGCGGTGCTTCTAAAAGTTCAGTACCTAAATGGCTTGCACAATACCCTAATCAAACTTGGCTCTACTGCACTAACAGTAAACTAATGGAACTCTCAGAGAGAGATTTTATCAAAGTGACAGTTAATGGTGTGGACTTGAATGCCAGCAATACTGAGCTTGCTGCCTATGAAGTCGTAGAGGCAATAGGGAAGCATATAACCTTTCAGCATGCCGCAGAATTATTTCAAGGTCTAACCAATCTAAGTCCACGGAAAGTTCAATCATTACTAGAGCGAAGCAATGCTGTTCAAACCAATCGAATATTTTTGTATTTGAGCCATTACTACGCCCATCAGTGGGCTGTTCGGTTAAATGAATCAAAGATCAATTTAGGCACAGGGAAGCGTCAGGTCGTAGCAAAAGGGAAGTTTGATGAACACTATCAAATAACGGTACCAGAAACATTATTCCATCGAGGTGAGAATGGATAAGCAATCTGTTTATTATCGACAAGTTACACTGCTCATGAGAGTTCTACCTGTTGTTGCAAAAGAATCTATTTTTGCGCTCAAGGGAGGAACTGCGATAAATCTCTTTGTTAGAGATTTCCCTCGATTATCTGTAGATATCGATTTGTCCTACTTACCGCTTGAACCAAGAGATGTGGCATTATCGAACGCTAAAAATGCTCTTTCTAGGATCACAACAACCATTAATGAAGTACGAGATTTAACAGCAACTTTGCAAGATAACCGTGCTGATGAATTAAGGATTATTGTGAATGGTAATCAAGCACAGATCAAAATTGAGGTGTCACCCGTTGCAAGAGGGACATTACATCAACCAAAAGTAATGCCTGTTTCAGAGTTAGTTGAAGATGAATTTGGTTATGCTGAAATTGCAGTCGTTAGCCTTGCTGATTTATACGGTGGTAAACTTTGCGCTGCTATGGACAGGCAACACCCAAGGGATCTTTATGATGTGAATTTGCTGCTAAAAAATGAAGGTATATCAAGAGGTACTTTTGTTGGCTTTTTAACTTATGTGCTTGGACATCCAAGACCTATCAATGAAGTCATGGCACCGAACTGGAAAGACATCAAAGACGTTTATGATAAAGAATTCTCAGGTATGACGGTTGATGCAATAACCATCGAAGAGTTAAAAGTAACCAGAACTAAAATGCTTGCAGCGTTGAAAGTCAACTTCACAGAGACAGATCGAGATTTCTTGCTCTCATTCAAGCTGGGTGAGCCTAAGTGGGAATTATTTGATGAACCAGAAATACAACACTTACCTGCAGTTAAGTGGAAACTGCTAAACCTAATTGGACTGAAAAAAAGAAACTCTGAGAAACATCAAGAGCAATTAAATAAGCTCAATACAGCATTAGGGTCATGGTTATAAGTTAAACCATCAAATAGGCAACCAAATATCAAATTTGATGAAGCCAAATCAGCAAATCAGACAGCAACCAAGCCACAGCAGTGCCAAGATGCTTTTTTTCAGGTGTTTTATTTTGTTGCTCTAAGCGCCACCAAGTTGCACGAGAAACCGTTGTAATTTTTTGGCGTTCAGCCTCTCTTATAAGCCGTTCAGTAAGCCCGTAATTATCCAGTATTTCTGCACGTTGAGCTGCCGTAGGTGCTTCAAAATGTGGTACTTTAAACATATAGCCTCCTTAAATGAATGCTACTGAGTTTCGTTTATCTATCGGATTAGGATAATGACAATTATTTCCCTACTGAGTTGATAGGAGGCTTTGATATCGGCATTTGATTGATGAATTGTTGTAAATCAGCAGCCCGATACTTCACAAGCCGACCAATTTTCAAATACTTAATTTGGTGTCGACCAGTTGAACGCCAAGTGCATAACGTATTTTTACTGACGCCCAATAGCTGAGCAGCTTCACCTGAGGATAGCAATTTTTCCATTGTGAACACCCCGCATAATGATTCAGATGTAATAACCATATCCGCAAAAAAGTCCCATGAGAAGATCGGCAAGATGATAAAAAATTACATCTTTCTCGACATATCGGATTAGGACTACAGCCAAAAAAAGAAAAATAACAAAAAGACGGGGGTTACCTGAGCGCAAGCGTCCAACTCGAAGGTGTTGGACAAGAATACTGGTACTGCTACTGTTACTTTTACTGATACTTTTACAGCTACTATGTTTCGAAACCTGTTGTTACACCTAGTTATCCACAAGCAACAAGGGTTTCGAAACCCACAAAGCAACAACAAAGAATCTAGTAACAAATTGAAATAAAAGACAAAGCTAAAAATTACTTTAAATAAAAATTAATGAACTTTAGTTAATGTATGAAACTGCAACTGAAAATAATTTGAGAGGCATTAATTGCGAGAAATATGGACAAAAGTTAATTATCCTCACAAAAGCTCTATCACTCTTTTGCCCCATAGTCACTTAGTGCTTTAGCTCTATTTATTGTGTAGTACAACCTAAATTTTCAATCAAAACCTTTAAGCCACAATTTAAAGCCGAAGTCTTTAAGCTAAGAAGTTTGTGTCACCGTCGATAGGCTGTTCTAACTCATTGTTAATTTTGGAAGTGGTTGCATTTCAACCACTGTGCAAATAAATGTTATCATAAGTAAAAGATTATAATTAACATAATGATAGATTGATAAAGGACTTCAATGAACGAGATTGCATTTACAAAACTTGGACAAAATATTTGGATAAAGGGTCATATAATAATTTTTTATGGTACTTCTTTGGATGTGGAAATGCATAAGCATCATGCTATACAAATTGTTTGGTCAACTAAGGATTCACAATGTAAACTTTCGAATATAAAGCTGGCAGGAAGTTTCATTATTGATTCTCAAGTTGAACATCAATTGCAACTGAATAACGGATTGTTATTACTAGTTGAGCCACAAAGTATTTTAGGGGCGGCATTGAAACAAATACTAAACAACTCTGCAGCAATATCTATTAATGACAAAGTCGTAAGTTGTCCAGCCCCCCATGAGCATATTACGAATCTAATAACTACTCTAGCACCGCTTTTCGATATACTGAATTTACCTTTCAATTTATCAGTTGAAAACAGTAACATTAAAGACAAACGAATTCTAAGCCTTATACAAAGGTTGAACCTTTGTTTTTCGGGAAGATGCCAAAAGCCAGCTGACTTACGAGCAGCAGATATTGCATCTGAACTATCTCTATCTATGAGTCGGTTCTTACATTTATTTAAGAATGAGGTTGGTATTGCATGGCGACCTTATTTGAAGTGGCGGCGTTTAATTTGTGCTATTACTGCGATGGCAAAAGGGGCGAGAGCCACTGAAGCAGCTTATTATGCTGGTTTTTCTGATAGTGCACACTTAAGCAGAACATTCAGATCAATGTTTGGCCTTTCTATTAAGCAATTAAAAGCTACTATATCTGAAAGTTAGCAAGTTTGTTCAATTATTGATTTATTTATTATTTAAAATCACTGTTTCATTAGGATCGAGACAGTGATTATATAAAATGGAATTAAACTCATTATTGAAAAATTCAGGGTTAGACCCTGTTAAAGTAGCCCTTTCCTCTACCAAGCAACTATATGCAATGAGCGATAATAACTTATTAGAGTTTAAATCCTCATTAGTGATAGATTCATTTAAATTTCACTTTGAAAACAATGCTTTTTATCGCTCTGCGTGTGAAGAAAAAAATATTAGCCCTGAAGTAATTAAATCATCTTTAGATTTAATAAAAATTCCGTTAATCCCTATTCAATTGTTTAAGGCAAACGATAATCACAAGTTATTATCGAAAAATCTAAAAGATGTTGAATTAGAAATGCGTAGTACAGGAACATCTGGAATTCCTAGTGTTTCTCGCCGTTGTTCGGAAACAGTTGATAATGCGACTCTCGGTATTTATGCCATGTATCGTGAATTTTTTAGCGTTTCTAAAGGTGCAGGGCTTTATCTATGTCCCTCAAATGAAGAAATCCCTGAAATGGGAATGATCAAAGCACTCAATATGATGGCTGGACTATTAGATACCCACAGGTTTATGGTTAAAAGTGACAGTTTTGCGCCTGAAGATGCCTTAGAACAATTATCAATTTGGGAGAACAATTTTGATCGCCATATTATTGGTCCACCTTTCTTAATCAATCGTTTTATTCGCTTTTTAAAAGCGACAAATCAAAAACTTAAGCTAGATAAAAACACCTTAGTGATCACTCTAGGTGGTTGGAAGCGATTTAGTGGGGAGATGCTGTCTCGTAAAGAATTTAACAATGAATGTATAGAGTACTTCGGGATTGAGCAGCATCAAATCAGAGATATTTATGCTTTAGTTGAATCTAATGTGGTGGCCATCGATGATGAACACGGTATAAAACATGTTTCTCCATATATCCATTTTTCAGTTCGTGACCCTAAAAACTTAGACAAAGAAGTCGCTACAAATGAAGTCGGTCAACTTGCAATACTAGATCCACTTTCTCGTTCAACACCGGGTTTTATTCTGACGGAAGATTTAGTTCGCCTGCTACCTAAAGCGGATAATGATTTACGTAGTGGTCAACGAGTTGAGTATGTAATGCGTTTACCTGAATCTACAGAATTTGGCTGTTGTGCAGTAAACCTAGATAAGCAACTTGACGATATTGAAGAACAAAGGACTCACTCATGCCCTGTCATAGCATAGTTATTTCCTAATAAATAGACAAATAGATGCTCCCTAAAATTATGAGTGAATTACTGCCGATTACTAAACAATCGCTAGTTTGGAGCATCTATCTAAAGTATTAAGCGAGATACCACTTATATTTGCAAAGTACATAGGTAACAACATGTATAACGAAATTATTATTGATAATTTTTCCAATCCACAAAATGTCGGTGAACTATCAGCTGCTGACTTGGTGCTTGAAATTGGTAATCCAGTATGTGGTGATCGAATCAAGGTTTATCTAGATATTACTGACAATTTAATTAATAGAGCAGTATTTAAAGCCTGGGGATGTGCAACTTCTATAGCTACAGCAAATGTTTTTTGTTCTTCGATAGAAGGCCAAAACGGAGCCGAAATAGCACTCAGGCAGCCTGAAGACATTGAAGCCATGCTCGGTGAATTAGAACCATCGCAAAATCACTGTTTACAAATTTTAGAAGAGTTACATGAAAAATTAATGACTAAATTAAATTTAGGAGTTAGTTAAGATGAATTCGCAGGATCTCTCGGGCTATTTCGATTACAACGCAACTACACCAGTATCAAATGAAGTTGCAAATTCGATGATTGCAGCAATAACTCAATTTGCTAACCCTTCAAGTAATAATCGTCACTCTATAAAAAGCAAAGAAGCTATTTCAGAATCTCGAAAAAATGTTGCGAGTTTGCTCAGTACAGTTGCAAATAAAATCTTTTTCACGTCTGGTGGTTCAGAAGCAAACAATTGGGCGATTAAGGGAGTTTTGTTTAAACATATTTCTAAACCAGGGCATATTCTGACAACTGCAATTGAACATGCATCAGTGCTTGAAACTATAAAATATTTTGCTGAACATTTTGGTTTCGAAGTTACATATTTGAAACCAAACAAGGATGGTTCAGTTACCACGGAGGATTTTAGGAATGCTCTGAGAAAAGATACACAGCTTGTATCTGTAATGTACGCTAATAATGAAACAGGTGTTCTTCAACCTATTCCTGAAATAGCACAATTAGCTAAAGAACGTGGTATTCCAATTCACGTTGATGCTGTTCAACTTGTTGGCAAGCGTAAAATTAATGTTGAGAATTTAGAAATTGATTATTTATCACTTTCGGCACATAAATTTTATGGCCCAAAAGGCATTGGCTGCTTATGGATTCGTGATGTTAATTCAATTCCCCCCTTAATTCATGGTGGTGGGCAAGAATTATCAATGCGTTCAGGAACTGAAAACTTTGTTTCTATTATGGGGGCATCAAAAGCTGCTCAGGAAGCTTTATTAAATATTGAACAATGGGAACAGAATAATTGGTCATGTAAGCAATACATGGTGGAATTACTTAGAGCAGCGCCAATTGAAGTAAAGTTTAATGGAAAATTAGCCCAAGATGCAGCACTGTCGAATACATTAAGTATAACTATCAAAGGTGTTCGTGGTGAAGCTTTGGGAGCACGTATGGAGTTATTAAATAGTTATGTTATTTCTGTTGGTTCGGCCTGTAGTAATAATAGCAAGAAAAATATCTCTCATGTTTTAAAAGCTATGAATATCAAAGAGCATGATATTCAAAGTACTATTAGAGTGTCCTTTGGTCGTTTCACCTCTCTTCAAGATATAGAAAAATTCGTTACTGTCCTTGTTGCTGAAACTCAAAATCTTTTAGCTATAGGGGAGGGATAGATTATGTCTGGTAACTACCCATTATTAATGGATGCAATCAGGGAGCATGCTCGAAACCAACCAAATCACTTGGCGAGTATTTTTCAACCTCGTGATATAGACACAGCAGAATTTCTTAGTTACAAAGAGCTTTATTCTGCAGCTTATAAAAGAGCACAATTACTTCTGGCTTTAGGTTATCAAGGTAAACCTGTTGCACTACTTTACCCATCAGGCTTTGACTTCATAGTGAACTTTCTCGCTTGCTTGTTATCAGGCGTTATAGCTGTACCACTAAATGTAACCCGTAATTCACAGCAACTTGAACGAACCCTCGGTGTTATTGAAGATGCTATGATCAACGTGGTTTTGACAACAAATACTACAAAAACACTATTATCAGGACAGCTAGAACAAATCAGCTCCTCAAAACAAGATGTATTAACGTGGGTCACTGAACAAGATGAGACTAACAATATAAGCCATTTACCGCATATCAAACCAAATGATATTGCATTTATCCAGTATACATCAGGTTCAACAAGTGCTCCTAAAGGGGTTGTAATTAGCCATGAAAATATTGTTGATAACATGGAATCAATTCGACATGCATGTGGACACTCGAAAGGAGTCATAGCTGGAGGTTGGTTGCCTCAATTTCATGATATGG
The DNA here is from genome assembly GCF_004358445.1 of Parashewanella tropica. NCBI lineage: Bacteria > Pseudomonadati > Pseudomonadota > Gammaproteobacteria > Alteromonadales > Shewanellaceae > Parashewanella > Parashewanella tropica. Next base: position 3,798,996 of record NZ_CP037951.1, on the reverse strand, counting down.
GGTTAGTTGGACATATGATGAATCCTTTATACATGGCTGGTACATATGTTTTTATGCCACCAATGAACTTCATTCAACGTCCGAGTCGTTGGTTACATTTGATTTCACACTATAAGATTTCGTGTTCAGCAGCCCCTAATTTCGGATATGAACATTGCGTCAAGTTCATTCGAGATAATGAGGATTTATCGAATATTGATCTAAGCTGTTGGAAAGTCGCACTGAATGGCTCAGAACCAGTTAATGAGCAAACAATGTTGGCTTTTTCTGATAAGTTTAAGAAATATGGTTTCGACCCAAATTCTTTTTTTCCTACTTACGGTATGGCTGAGACCACCCTATTAATATCTGGTGGGCCGCATCACTCTGGTGTAATGACAGTTACACTTGATAAAAATGAGTTATCACAAGGAAGGTGTATTACAGCAAAAAAAGGGACAAAAATTGTGAGTTGCGGTGCAATTGCACATAGCTTTGATGTGAAAATCGTTAATCCAGAAAGTATGGAACTGTGTAAAGATAATGAAGTCGGTGAAATTTGGGTCTCAGGTGCTTCAATTGCACATGGTTATCTTAATAACAAGGAAAAAACTAAATCTGATTTTCGAGCGAAGTTAAACCCCTTTAACGGTAAATACTATTTAAGAACAGGTGATTTAGGCTTCATCCTAACAGGTATGCTTTATGTTACTGGTCGCCTTAAAGAGATGATGATTATTAGAGGTCGAAACTTATACCCCTATGATATTGAGAGAACTTGTAACAATTATCTGCATGCCTCGGGAGGTAATGGTTCTTCAGTTTTTACCTATCAGCAAGATTCATGCACTAAGTTAGGGGCTATTGTTGAAATTAATAAACGAGCCTTAAGTACAACTTGTGAACAGGTGCTTATAAACGACTTGAGAGCTTTAATTAATGAACAACATGAAGTTTCAATAGATATATTGCGTGTAGTTAAGCCTGGAACGATTCCTAAAACGACTAGTGGTAAAGTAAAGCGCACCGCATGTATTGAACTCATTTAATTTCTTATAGTTTAACAGCCCTGCTGTTCTACCTCAAATAAGCAATATTACCCCTTCGATTTTGCTCAGTAAAGATAGCTTTCTGTGAAGATCGTTTATTTAAAAATAAATTAAGGAAAATTTTATGGAAAACACAATCTCAAAAGAAACACTTGTTGCTGAAATTTGCAAATATATGTCTTCTAGTGTTGACGGTTTTTCTCTAGATAAACACATCGATACATCATTTTCACGTTTAGGCTTAGACTCAGCAGGGCATGTACAGCTAACTGCCGTGATAGAAGACTGTATGCATATTGAAGTATCACCGACTTTGGCATTTGAATATCCAACTGTAAATGCCTTGGTTACATATTTAATGGGCATATACTTGCAGCAACCTGATAAGGTAGCTTCATAAATGAAAGTATTTGATACAATTATTATTGGCGCAGGTCAATGTGGGCTATACGCAGCAAAGCAACTGCATGACAAAAATCTTAATTACCTTGTATTAGAGCGGAATGTAGTAGGTCAAGTATGGTTAAATAGATTAGATGGTATGCGTCTGTTTACTTCCCGTCAATTTTGTAATTTACCAGGACTTCCTTTACCTGGTGATCCTGCAGAGTTTCCTAAAGTTTGCGAAATTGGTCGCTATTTAAAAATATATGCAAATCAATTTAACTTGAATATTCGTGAACTAGCGGATGTGATATCGCTAGTTAAAAAATCAAATATATTCATACTAGAATTAAGTTCTGGTGAACAGTTACATGCCAGAACAGTTGTCAATGCTACAGGATCAAATCAATCCGTAACAATTCCTAACATAAGCAAATTACTATCAGAAAAAGTATGTCAATTAACGTCTCAACTCTCTTCATTATCTATTGTTCCTAATGATTCTAACGTAGTAGTTGTCGGTGATGGAGCATCCGGGAGGCAAATTGCTGGCGGGCTTGCTCAACGTTGCCAAGTAACATTGTCTACAGGTACAAGCCGAGGGTTACTACCTAATAGAGTTTTAGGTAAAGACCTATTTTGGTGGTTGAAGAATTTAGGTATTCTTAATGCTAGTAATTCATCATTTATTGCGAAAATTCTAAAAAATCGCAACCCCATTCCTTGCGCTAACTTTAATAATAAAGAGTTAAAGACTCTTGGTGTTGACATCAAACCTAGATTGCTCTCATGTTCAAACGAAATAGTTACTTTTCTTGATGGAAGCACAAAAACCATTGATGTAGTGATTTGGGCTGTAGGTTATCAAGATAATACTCAGTGGTTAAAACTTCCACATTGTTCAGATGGCAACGGCTTTATTCATAACCAAGGAGAAACGCCTGAGCCTGGACTATTCATTATTGGACGTAAGTGGTTCAGTTGCCGAGGATCTGAGTTAATTTTGGGGGTTGAAAGAGATGTGAACCATGTAATTACGTTGTTAGAAAGTTATATGGAAAAGTGGAAAAAAATATTATGAAGCACAACATCAATATAGTTTGGATATTAACGTCCAGAACGAGTCGGCTATTATTGTCTGGAGTGATTATATTTACTATATTTTCAATTTTAGGTTTGAAAAACATTGAATTGTCCAGTGATTATAAAATATTTTTTGATAAAGGTAATACAGATCTACAAATATTAGAGACAATGGAAAGTACCTATAGTAAGACTGATAATATATTTATTATGATCAGGCCTAATCATGATGATATATATAATCTCAAAACAATAGGTTTAATTAGTGAACTTACAAATCGTTTGTGGAAAATACCACATGTATTACGAGTTGATTCCCTTACTAACTTTCCTTATAGCCAAGCTATCAATGATGAAATTTTCATTGAGGAGTTTATTTATGATCCGAAACAAATAACAACAGAGCATATTGAGTTCGTTAAAAAAACTGCAAACAAAGAAAAAGACTTAGTAGGTAACCTTATCACCCAAGATGGTCAATACTCAGCAGTAAATATTACCACATTACTACCAGGAAAAAACCACAAACAAGAAACTCTAGCGGTTAGCAGTGGTGTTGATGATGTGCTGAGCGATCTTAAAATTGACTATCCTGATCATAAATTTTATGTCACGGGTTTAGTAACAATGAACAGTGCTTTTTTTACCGCCGCTAAACGTGATTTTATTACACTCATACCATTAATGGTAGTCTTTGTATTAATAGCAGCAGGCATAATTCTCGGCTCATTTAAAGCCGCAAGCTGTATACTTATTGTGTTATTACTTTCACTGTTGGGAGCCTTAGGTCTAGCAGGTTGGCTTGGTATCAACCTTTCAGCACCATCAATTTCTGCACCAATAATAATGTTTACAGTCATTGTGGCATCGTGTATTCACATTATCAGCTATGTGAAGAAACGACTCCTATTGGGTGAAGCACAATCTAAGGCTGTATTGTTGTCATATCGACATAATGCCAAGCCCATTCTTGTCAGTCATCTAACAACGATTATTGGTTTTATTGCTATGAACACTAGCGATTCACCACCTTTTAGAGATCTGGGAAATATTGTTGCTTTTGGAGTTATGTTTTCGTTATTGCTTTCATTTACTCTACTGCCTGCATTACTCATGAAGCTGACTTTGTCCTCTAAAAAAAGCTATGTAATCAAAGTGTTTGATAATATGGGCTGGCTTTCTAATTTAGTTATTCGAAAACAAAAACAAATTCTCTATATTATTGTTCCCTGTACATTAGTACTAGCAAGCTTAAGCCTCTTAAACCAAGGCAATGATGACTTAATTAAGTACTTCGATAAAACAGTCGAATTTAGACTAGATTCAGAAGCCATTGATGAACAATTTTCAGGGCTATATAACATTGATTACTCGATTTCAAGTACTGAAAAAAACGGTGTATTTTCCTTTGAATACCTCAAATTTATTGAAGCTTTTGATGCTTGGCTTATGGATCAACCTGAAGTTGTTATCACTAGTAGTCTGCTCCATAGAATAAAACAGCTCAATCTCTTGATGAATGCAAATAACCCTGAATTTTATCGAATTCCAAATAATCCAACATTGGCAGCGCAACATTTTCTGCTATATGAAATGTCGTTGCCTTTTGGCAAAGGTGCAGATGATATGCTTAATTTTGATAAGTCAGCAATTAAACTAACAGCTCGATTACATAACAGCAGCTCGTTGGAAATGATCGCATTCGAAAATAAAGTCAAGGGTTGGCTTGAAGATAATAAACCTAAATATATCAATTATAGTTACTCAAGCCCATCACTTATATTTTCTCATATTGGTCAAAGCAATATTGTTAGCTTGCTTCAAGGAGCTTTTATCGCATTTCTTATTATATCAGTTGCTTTAACCTTAGTTTTTAGATCGTTTTACATTGGCTTGCTAACCCTTATACCGAACTTATTACCAGTAGGTATGGCTTTCGGTTTTTGGTATTGCATTCAAGGTCAAATATCAATGGGACTAGCTGGTGTATCGGCAATGGCTATTGGTATTATTGTTGATGATACAGTGCACTTTCTTTATCAATATATCAAAGGGTTGAAAAATGGGCTCTCACCTGAGCAAAGCGTTAAAAATACATTTGAGCACACCATGAGTGCTATTGTCATCAGCTCAGCTTTGTTAGTCGTTGGCTTTCTACTGTTATCTACTTCCTCATTTGAAAAGAACGCACAAATGGGATTACTGACCAGCGGCACCATTATTCTTGCACTGATTTTTGATCTGATCGTTCTACCAGTGCTAGCCATGCGATTTATTCGAAAGAGCTCTATTACACCGACTCAAAATAAATTTATAACCAACTTATATTAAAGAGAGAATTTGATGGAAACTAATAAATATAAATTAGCTTTACTATTTATTATAGCAGTGCTAGTTAGCGATTTGTCTCAGGCTGAGCAAAGCTCTAGGAAAAAAGGCTATGACATTGCGTTGGCAGTAGACAATCGAAATGCTGGATTTCAAGATAGCGTAGCGAAATTATCAATGATACTAGAAAATAGCCAGGGAAGAAAAACCGTTAGGGAACTGGAGATCAAAGTATTAGAAAATATTAGAAATGGAGATAAATCACTAATTAAATTTAATTTTCCTGCAGATATAAAAGGTACATCTCTGTTAACGCACCCATTCAAAAATCAAGCTGACGGGCAGTGGTTGTTTTTACCAGCGGTAAATCGAACAAAACGAATTTCTTCACGGAATAAGTCTGGCGCTTTTATGGGAAGTGAGTTTTCTTTTGAAGATATGACTAATAAAAATATCGAGGATTATACTTACAATTATATATCAACGGAAGCTTGTTTTGATTATGAAGCTAAAACAACAGCTGTCCAATGTGATATTATTGAGCGTTATCCTATCGACAAACATTCTGGTTATAGTAAACAAATCATGTGGGTAGATCAATTGGATAAAAAGATTTACAAAATTGAATACTACGATCGTAAGAACGTTTTACTAAAAGTTTTTAAGGCTCATAACTTTGTCTTATATAAGAATAGGTACTGGCGAGCAAATAAGGTAGTAATGCATAATGTACAAACAAATAAAGTAACTTCTCTTGAATATAAGTCTATTAAGTTCACCATAGGGTTGAATGATAGAGATTTTCACCGCAGTGCATTAAGGGATTGATAATGTTTACTAGCCTTTCGGGAAAGAATTTTAGAACAAGCATCAGATATTGGAAGATATTCATAATTTACATTACAACTTTAGGATTTTATACACCTTGTTTAGCTGAAGATATTTTAGATAATCTGGTTTTTGATCTAGCATCAACCACTCGTTATTATATAAACAAAAATGGTAAAAACCAAGTGGTTAACAATCAGTTTAGTTATGGCTATAAAGGTGAAATTAAATTAAATACTAAGTTCGATTTTTCACAATTCAAGGATATTAAATTCAGTAGTCAAGTATTCTATAATTGGAATAATAAAGATGAAGAACGGCGTTATATGGATATTCGAAAAGCAAATGTTTATTTTCACAAAGGGGAAAATAAGTTTGGTTTTGGTATCGATACTTTTTTCTGGGGGGCTTCTGAATCTATTAATTTGGTAAATGTACTAAATCAATCAGACATAAGCGAGAGTATTGATGGTAAAGTTAAATTAGGGCAGACTTTTATTTCTGTAAGCAATCAATTTTCTAATGGTGAGATCACTTTTATTTATTTGCCTAAATTTCGAGCCATTAACTTCCCACAAAGACCTTCTTATGGTTTGCCTATATCAAATAGTAACCTCTTCGAAAATAATAAAAAAGACGGAGGCTATGCAGCACGAGCATTATTTTATGTTGAAGACTATGAATTTGCTTTCTCTTATTTTAAAGGTACTAGGCGACAACCAATTTTGATTAGAAGCTCCATGTCTCCTGAACTTCTTACTCCATTCTACATACAAACAGAAAATTTACTTTTTGATGGTGTCTATTTAACCGAAAATTTCACTTTAAAAACTGAAGCTAAGATAGGAAAAGAATTAGGTGATGGTTTCACAGCTGCTAGTTTTGGAATTGAGTATCCTAGCTATCTTTTTTCTGATGTCATTGACGAAGTCATATTTATTGGGGAATATATCTTTGATGATAGAAAGATAACAGCAGAAACTCACGCACAAAATGACATTTTTGTTGGCACAAAGTTTGAGTTTGGAGATGCGAGCCAGAGTAGTCTTCGAATGTTATATAGCTATGACTTAGATTATAGAGGTCAGTATGCTGAGCTAAGTTACCAACATCGTTTTCTTGATTATTTTAGAGTTAAAGCAAAATTTGTGAAAGTACTTACCGCTTCATCAGAAGAGCGGCGTTTGCATGCATTAGTGGGGGAAGAGTTTGTAAAATTTAGCCTGCATTATGCATTTTAAATCGCTAAATATAATATATGGAAATTAATTTCGCCTATGAACTCATTTTTTACTTACTTTCACGATCAAGGTATTTTTTTTAGCAAAGTAGAAATGACCATCGAATATGAGCAAAACTTTTTAGACGAGCTATTAAGAAAACAGCTCTATATTCCTGCAAGTTTGGACACAGCTTTACTAAAACGAAAGTGTGAATTCGTTGCGGGTAGGTGGTGTGCTGTACAGGCCATGAAAAACCTTGGTATATCTGAAGTAATCCAGCCAGGTATAGGAATAAATAATGAGCCACTTTGGCCAGCTTCTATTTGTGGAAGTATTAGCCATACTAATAATGTCGCAACTGCAATAGTTACACTAAAAAATAATAATGTAATAGGCGTTGGTGTAGATAAAGAAGTTATATTCGATTCCAACCGTGCGAATTTTTTTTCAGAAAAGATTATGGCACCAAGTGAACTGATATTTAGTAAATGCTTTTCAAGTCACAACCTTTTTATCACTATGATATTTTCTGGTAAGGAAGCATTATATAAAGCAATATTCCCTCAAATAAAACGTGCTGTAAATTTTATGTTTGTCAAAGTCTGCAGGGTTGACGATAGAAATAAAATGCTAGAGCTTGAGTTTACCCAAAGATTAAATGATGAACTATATGCAGGTCGCAGAATAAAAGTATTGTATAGCTTTAATAATAATCAAGTTGAAACTTTTGTTTTTATTGAAAAATTAAAACCACGTCCAGTGGGCGTGGTAATCAGCGATAGGCTATGCCTGTAGCATCTAGCCATGTTAAGACTTTTCTTATTGTCCCCACAACAGAGAAAGGATCTACAACATGAGTAGATTTAAAAATTATCGCACGTTTTATGGCATTGCCAATATCATATTGTATGGGTTCCTAAGTATCGATATAGAATACTTAAGGGGCAGGTAGCACATGAAGTGTTCAATTGCATTCAGATATATTGTGGTAGGTTAGATTGCCAAGTAGTAGAGCTTAATGTTCAAGAGGAGCATGTACACCTTTTAGTAAAAGTACCACCTAAGTGCTCGGTATCAGACTTACTCGGAGCAGTGAAAGGTAGAACAGCGATAAGGATTTTTAAACAGTCCCCATACTTACGAAAGAAGCCTTATTGGGGTAATCACTTTTGGGCTCAGGGCTACTGTGTAGATACCGTAGGTATAGATGCAGAAATGATACGGAAGTATGTCAAATATCAGGAAAAGCTTGAAAAGCGACAAGAAGGTTTTGATTTTTAATTCGTAAACTATCGGGGACAACAGCTTGCCTTCTAGGGGGCGAAGGCAAAGCCATCCTCTAAGAAGGTGGATTCTTTAACTTGATCTAATGAAGTTTAATAGACCTAATTGTATAGATGGAATCGAAGCCCACCTTTTCGAGCAGGCTAATAAATAGGGCTCCTATTTAGCCGAAACATTTTTATGGGGGGAACAAGTGCGGGTTTGAAACATGAAACTCTGACTTAGAGTTTTTAAACTAAACAACTCTTGTCCAAAGTCGAGTTGCTAGTTATCAGTTCGAGTATGCCCCGAAACAATTTAGAGCTATTGCCTTTTAAATAACAAAGGTGCAGCCTTTTCACCAAAAAAAACTACAGTAAAAGTTAAGATGAAGATCCTTTAAATGAGTTCTGGCTCATAGAACAGCTCTTTTCTTATTCCTGTGTATTCTGTAATATCACGAGTGAATTCTATAGGGTGACTTGATTTGCTGCGGACATTAACCACGACATTGGTAACAACAATCATGCTACTGCAATTATTTGTGGTAAATGTTGGTGCGCATCAAATTCATGAGACTGAGCACCAAATCGAAGGTGACAGTCACGCCCATTTACAATTAGAAGTAACTAAAACGGTTGCAAATGATCAATGTAATATCGGTGATTGGGAACAGAGTTTGAACCAAGAGCAACATCAACACAGTAAAGTGATTGATTTGTGCTTAGATTGCCAGTGTCATGCAACTTATGTCACGTTGTTCCCGCCTTTTCAAGCAGATAAATCCATAACTCGTACAATTGATACCACTATGGTATCCATCAGTTATTTCCCACCAGATATTGCTCCTGCGTATCGCCCTCCCATATTGCCTCAACAGGTTTAAACAAATTCGCTGATAACGAATTGTCTTTGTTTTACAAAGAGACTTTTAGCTTCCCGGCATCCTGAATTCGTTATCGAATAAAACCTTTTGCAGATCACATATTACTTTGTGATCTGTCTATAAAGTTATGGTGAAGCCATAGCTTGAGGCAACACAATGAATAAAAATATTACTATAAAACACTCGATACTCAGCCTAGCTATTCTTGTGAATATTGGTATAGCTATTCCAACAAGTTATGCAGGGGATGGTCATAACCATGATGAGCCTGCTAAATCTGTTCTTAAGCAAAAACTTGATGACCATGCGGATGAAGACGGTCATTCAGAGGCATTACAATTAACTCCCGAGCAAATGGCGTTGGCGGGTATCAAGCTAGCCTCTATCAACAGTCCTGTATTAGGTCTAGATAATCTTGATGTTCAACACATGGCTACTGCGACCTTAGCCGTTAATCGTAATTTAACCGCAGTCATTGATCCTCAGTTGGATGTCTTAGTCCTACAAAGAAAAATCGTACCGGGTCAAGAAGTCAAAAAAGGGCAGATACTTTTGGTCTTGGGTGGTAAAGATGTTGCTCAAGCTCAGGCTGAATATATTAATGCTGCAAAAGAGTGGGATAGAGTAAAACGCTTAAGCAAAAATGCGGTCAGTGATAGCCAGCGTCAACAAACTTTGATTGATGCCCAGTTGAAAAAAGCCATTTTGCGTTCCATCAACATGACTGAAGCACAGATTGCGACTTTGAAACGTACTCCGGAATCTGTGGGAAGTTTTGAGTTATTGTCGCCATTAAATGGGCGAGTTCAGCAAGATATTAGTCGAGTCGGACAAATAAATCCTGCTGGTACACCACTGTTACAGCTTACTGATGAATCGAGTTTATGGGTGAAAGCAGAGCTAACGCCTGCTCAATCCAAAGATTTAACGGCTCAGCGCAAAGCGGTTGTCAAAATTGGTAATACCTTAGTGGAGGCCAAGTTGATTGGTCGTTCCCATGAGTTGGATAAAGCAACACGCACTGAAGAAGTGTTGTTTAGTATTGATAATTCATCACATAAATTACATGCAGGTGAGTTTGTTGAGTTGTACTTCTCAGCAGGTGATAAGTCGCAGCAAGGCATAGTCGTGCCTGATACCGCTCTCACTCGAGGCGGCGATGGAGACTGGCAGTTATTTCTCAAAGATAAAGATGGTTTTGAAGCCATTGAAGTTGACATTGCTGAGCGCCAAGGTGGTTTAAGCCGGATTGTGAGTCCTGAATTTACGCACTTGAAACAAAACAATGCACAAATCGTATTAGAAGGTGCGTTCTTTCTTGCTTCAGAAAAAGCGAAATCTGGCTTTGATATTCACAATCACTAAGTGCTGGGGTTATCACTATGCTACAAAAATTAATTGAGTTTGCTGTTGAGAAGCGGCTATTAGTGGCTTTGGCTTTGCTTTTTGCTATTGGCGGCAGTATTGCCATGCTACCCAAACTGAATCTTGACGCTTTTCCTGACGTTACTAATGTACAAGTAACGGTGAATACCGAAGCGGAAGGGTTAGCGGCAGAAGAAGTTGAAAAGCTGATCACTTATCCTGTTGAATCTGCTATGTATGCACTACCTGCGGTAACGGAAGTCAGATCCTTATCTCGTACAGGTTTATCTTTGGTGACAGTGGTTTTTAAAGAAGGCACAGACATCTACTTTGCAAGGCAGCAGGTTTTTGAACAATTACAGGCTGCGAAAGAAGCCATTCCTGACGGTGTGGGAACGCCTGAAATTGGTCCAAATACATCAGGGCTTGGGCAGATATATCAATACATATTACGTGCAGAACCTAGCTCTGGCATATCAGCCGCTGAATTAAGAAGTTTAAATGACTACTTAGTGAAGCTGATTTTAATGCCTGTTAGTGGTGTGACCGATGTTTTGTCATTTGGTGGTGAAGTTAGGCAATATCAAGTACAGGTGAACCCTAATAAATTACGTGCTTACGGTATTACCATGAGCCAAGTGACAGAGGCGCTAGAGAAAAACAATCGCAATGCTGGCGGTTGGTTTATGCCTCAAGGTCAAGAGCAACTTGTTGTCAGAGGCTACGGCTTTTTACCTGCAGGACAAGCAGGACTTGATGCGATAGCGCAAATACCGTTGATTGAACACAAGGGTACACCCGTTAAAGTCTCTGATATTGGAAAAGTAGCATACGGTAACGAAATCCGTGTTGGCGCAGTGACCATGACTAAGCGTGATCCGAAAGGTAACCCGAAAAACATGGGAGAAGTTGTTGCCGGTGTGGTATTAAAACGCCTAGGAGCCAATACCAAAGCTACGATTGATGATATCAAAGCTCGTGTTCCAATGATTGAGCAAGCATTACCAAAAGGTGTCACATTTCAGCCTTTTTATGATCAATCGGATCTAGTGGAAAAAGCGGTTACCACAGTAAAAGACGCTTTACTGTTAGCTTTTGTGTTTATTGTGGTGATTTTAGCGCTATTCCTCGTCAATATCAGGGCGACCATGTTGGTACTGCTGTCGATCCCAGTCTCAATTGGCTTAGCGTTAATGGTGATGTCTTACTATGGCTTATCAGCCAATTTGATGTCATTGGGTGGATTAGCCGTTGCGATTGGTATGCTAGTCGATGGCTCTGTGGTCATGGTTGAGAACATTTTCAAACACCTCACTCAACACAAACAAGAAAACAAAGCTTCTGTTTTGCAAATTTCTAAAGAAGTGCTCAATGCTGCAAAAGAAGTATGTAGTCCAATATTCTTTGCAACTGCCATTATTATTGTTGTGTTCGCACCATTGTTTGCACTGGAAGGCGTTGAAGGAAAGTTATTTCAGCCAATGGCGGTGAGTATTATCCTTGCGATGATTTCGGCTTTAGTGGTGGCTTTAGTTGTGGTGCCAGCGTTAGCCGTTTACCTGTTTAAATCTGGTGTAACGTTAAAACAATCGGTCGTTTTAATACCTCTAGAATCGCTTTACCGAAAAGTGCTGACAGTGGTAATGGCTAAGCCGAAGACGGTAATTTTACTGGCTGTAACAGTATTTACGGTTAGCATGACGCTATTGCCTAAGTTAGGCACTGAATTTGTACCTGAGCTGGAAGAAGGTACCATCAATTTAAGGGTGACGTTAGCGCCAACGGCAAGCTTACAATCATCCGTTGATGTAGCACCAAAAATTGAAAAGCTGTTATTAGCTTTTCCTGAGGTAAATTATGCGTTAAGCCGTGTCGGAGCTCCAGAGTTAGGTGGTGATCCTGAACCCGTGAGTAACATTGAAATCTACATCGGACTGAAACCTGTTGAGCAGTGGACGAGTGCGACAAATCGCTTTGAGCTGCAACGACTGATGGAGAAAAAACTCAGTGCCTTTCCTGGTTTATTGTTTACCTTCTCACAACCGATTGCTACCCGAGTGGATGAACTTTTATCGGGCGTAAAAGCACAGTTGGCAATCAAACTGTTTGGTCCTGATTTGAGTGTGTTGTCAAAAAAGGGTGAAGCGTTAAGTGAGTTGGTAGCAAAAATTCCCGGTGCCGTTGATGTGTCTTTAGAGCAAGTCAGTGGTGAAGCACAATTAGTGGTAAGACCGAATAGAGCCAAACTTGCACGCTACGGGATCAGTGTTGATGAAGTTATGTCGTTGATCAGTCAAGGTATCGGCGGCGTTAGCGCTGGGCAAGTCATTGATGGTAACGCCAGATATGACATTAACGTGCGCTTAGCCAAGCGATTTCGTTCAAGTCCTGATGCGATTCGCAACTTGATATTAACTGGAGTCAGCGGTGCAACAGTTCGTTTAGGCGAAGTCGCTGATGTCAATGTTGAAATGGCGCCTCCTAATATCCGACGTGATGATGTTCAGCGTAGAGTAGTGGTACAAGCCAATGTGTCAGGTCGAGATATGGGCTCAGTGGTCAAAGACATTTATGCAGCTGTGCCTGAAGCCAATTTACCTGCTGGGTATACTGTAGTTGTGGGTGGTCAGTATGAAAATCAGCAACGAGCACAACAAAAACTGATGTTGGTTGTGCCTGTGTCGATAGTCTTAATCGCTATGTTGTTGTTCTTCTCATTTGGCAGTGTTAAACAAGTTTTGCTTATCATGGCGAACGTACCATTGGCACTGATTGGCGGGGTCATGGCGTTGTACTTTACAGGCACTTATTTGTCGGTTCCAAGTTCCATTGGTTTTATTACCTTGTTTGGGGTTGCGGTGCTTAACGGTGTGGTATTAGTTGATTCGATTAATCAGCGTAGAGCCAGCGGCGAGCCATTATACGAATCAGTGTATGAAGGAACGGTTGGAAGATTACGCCCAGTGTTAATGACCGCATTAACCTCAGGGTTGGGTTTGATCCCAATATTGTTATCAAGTGGGATTGGCAGTGAAATTCAAAAGCCATTAGCGGTTGTAATTGTTGGCGGTTTATTCAGTTCAACAGCTTTGACTTTGTTGGTTTTACCAACGCTGTATCGTTGGGTATATAAAGACTAGCGTTGTAAAAATACTAAAAACAGGTTGGTTGCTCAGGCACTCAATCTGTTTTTAGCTAACTAAAGGCGTTATAAGTTTAGCTGCTTTATCAAGTTCTGTATGCATCTTAGTCTGCCCAAGTTAATTTTCTGAAATTACAAAAATTCTATCTCGCTTATGTCCACAAATGAGCTAGGACTACAAAAATCTAATCTCTGTAAGGGTAGCCACAATCTGGTTATCCTTTAACATCTGAATCTCATCCTGCATTTGTTCGTTTTGCAGCTTTACGGCAAAATTTCCTTTGTCATATTCCATGAGTAACTTAATCAGCAATTCTTCATTTATGTTGATCAAAGCAAAACATTTATCAAAAGGAGAATGTTCAGGATCAAATACCAACTTGGCGCTGTTCGAGATAAGGAAATCCAGTTCAAAATCGCCCTCTTTAGAATCAATAACAAAAGCTTTCGAACTCAATGATTCTTGAACAGGGAGGTATTGTTCAAAGTCAGTAAACTTACCTTCTAAGAAGTTGTTTATTTGTGACTTTCTGATCACAGGGATTTCTATAGAACCGCTCGATACCGATTCATTATGTTTATGACCGAAGATCAACCAGTCAACAGACACACCAAAATGTTCACCAATGCTTTTTAGCATCTTTCTTGATGGAATAGCCTTGCCATTTAACCAGTTACCAGCCCCTTTATGAGTTATCTCAAACAACTCTGATAACAAAGTTATTCTGCCCATATTTTTAGGGGGAAAATTATGTCTGTCTAATAGCTGGTTTAAGCGTTGGCTAAATTGGAGTTTACTGTCTGTAGTTGGCATCCGTCAGATCTTGTCTATCGTTGTTATGCTTCATTATTACACAATAAATACGAAATTCGACAAAAGCCCATTGTTGACGTAAGCCTAGTGACAGCTAACAACTTCCTAAATTAACAAAGATATATCAATTCACTTAGCTTAAATGCCATTTTGCTATGGTTTATTCCAAATAATAAATTTACAAAATTATTCCTATTTGACATATTTTGAAACCTATTAAGGAATTTTTTAATACTAAAGGATGCTCTGTTTCTTTCATTCTCTACAGGAGAAATAGCTATGAAAACAGGCTCAAAATTAAATTATATTCAACTTCTGCCTTGCCCTTTGAAATCTAATGCTGAATGCAATCAACCGTTATCATCTTCTATCTTAGCTAATTGTTTATTTATTACCGTCTTGATGCTCATTCCAGAACTCGCCTTTGCCGATCCCATTTCAGAAGGCGTGGATTGGGTGATGCAGTTGCTTACCAATGGTATTGCTCGCAGTGCTGCAATAATTGGGATTGCCATTTTGGGTTATCTGGCATGGTTTGGGCGTATCACTGGTGAGACTTGCGGTAAGTATATTGCCGGCATTGTTCTAGTTTTTGGTGGCTCAACAATCGTCGATTTAATCATTTCAGCTGTTAAGTAGAGGGGAGAGTTACTATGTCTTCTACTAACTTCTGTGATCCCTTATTTGTGGCTGTCACTCGTCCTGCGATGAAGTGGGGTGTGACTTTGGATGGCATTATCATTGCTGCGTCAGTAGTCACAGTGCTAATGATTGCCACTAAAAACCCCTTTGCTTTACTGCTGTATTTTCTTTTGCATGCACTTATGTATTCGTTGTGTTTGCGTGATCCCATGACGTTTCGTTTGCTCAAGTTATGGATGAACACCAAGGCTAAATCCGTATGCTGGCGATGCTTGGGTTATGCCACAGCCTGTCCTGTTGTGAACACCCGAAATAAAGAGAGAATACTATGAGTGCTTTCGCGATAGAAAAGCTCACTGAAAAATGGCAACAAGAAAACTCCGTTGATGAGTTTATCCCTTATCAAACGCATGTGGACGAACATACGATTAAAGCCCATAGCGGTGATTACTTGCAGATCATTAAGTTACAAGGTGTGGCGCATGAGTCGGCTGATCCTGAGCAAGTAAATCTGTTGAAAGAGCAATTCAATTTGATGCTACGTAACATCAGCAGCCCTCATGTGTGTTTATGGACACATCTTATTCGTCGTGAATCCAAGATTGTTCCAAAAGGCGAGTTTAAAGCCGATTTCGATAAACAGTTAAATCAGAAATATATCGACAAAATCTGCCAAAGCCAGTTGATGGTCAATGAGCTTTACCTAACTGTCATTTATCGTGATGCCAATGTGCCGCTTAAATCAAAGTTAAAAGTAAAGTCTCCAACTATTGAACAGTTACTTGCCGAGCAAAAACAAGCGATATCAGCGTTAAATGATGTCGTTAGTACGGTTTTATCATCACTTGAAAGCTATCAACCTCAGCGCTTAAGGATCTACACCAAGAACGTTATAGACAAAGGCAAAGTATTCTATAGCGAGTTACTCACACTCTTAGACTACCTGATCAATGGCGAGTGGCAACCCAGAGCTATTACCACTGCTGATATGTCAAAGTCATTACCTAGAGCTAGACCACTTTTTTCTGATAACACTTTTGCTCTAAAAGGCATTACGCAAACCCGTTTGGGCGCGTGTTTGAGTATTAAGGAATACCCTGAACACACCGAAGCGGGTTTGCTTAATGCACTTTTATCAGCACCGTTTGAACTGGTGTTAACCCAAAGCTTTCAGTTTTTATCAAAGCCTGTGGCCACCGAGATTTTACTGCGCCAACAAAAAAGGCTGATCGCCACAGGGGATTTTGCCCATTCTCAAGTGGATGCCATTGATATTGGGTTGGATGATTTAACCGCCGGGCGCATGGTTTATGGTGAACATCATTTGGTGCTTACTGTGTTAACAGACACAACAGAAGCCCTTGACAAACACCTTTCAGCACTAAAATCTGAGCTGGCCGACCAAGCCATTATTCTCACTAGAGATGATTTATCGATTCAGTCAGCGTTTTACTCGCAGCTGCCAGCCAACAGTCGCTATCGTCCTCGCCCAGCCCGAATATCTTCTCGTAATTTTGCTGGATTTTGCAGTTTTCATAACTATCCATCAGGACAAGTTTACGGTAATCAATGGGGCGATGCCGTCACAATATTACAAACGGCTTCTGGTAGTCCCTATTACTTTAATTTCCATGAGTCTAATACGCATAGCCCAGTCCTTCAGGCTCATGAAAATCGTGAAACGGGTAAGGATGACAAGCTTAAGGATGAGCATCACGCTCTAGGTAATACCTTAATAATTGGCGCTTCTGGCTCTGGTAAAACGGTACTGCAAGGCTTTTTGATTTCTCAAAGTAAAAAGTATCAGCCAACGCAAATCATCTTTGATAAAGATCGTGGTTTAGAGATCTACGTTCGTGCCACTCAAGGTTTGTATCTACCGCTGCAAATGGGTAAGTCCACAGGTTTTAATCCGTTTCAGCTTGAACCCACAGCCGACAATATTCTTTTCATCACGGCTTTGATTTCAAAGCTTTGCGGTGGCCAGTTACCGCACCAACATCAACAAGAACTAGCTGATGCGGTGAAAGGGGTAATGAGTTTACCTAAGCCACAACGCCGTTTAAGTCGCTGTTTGGAATTTTTTGATCCCGTTGACCCAAATGGCTGTAGCTCAAGATTACAAAAGTGGTGCCGTAGTGGTGAACTCGCCTGGGTTTTAGATAATGAAGTCGATGAGCTATCTATCACTAATCAAATCTTATTCGGCTTTGATGTCACTGATTTTTTGGACATTGAAGAAATCCGCACACCGATTGTCATGTATCTGTTTTATCGCATCGAAAAGCTCATTGATGGTCGCAAGCTGCAAATCTTTATGGATGAATTTTGGAAGCTATTGGCTGACGAATACTTTGAAGATTTGGCTCAAAACAAACAGAAAGTCATTCGTAAACAAAACGGCATTATGGTGTATGGCACTCAATCGGTTAAGGATGTACTTAACTTTCCAATTGCTCACACTTTGATTGAGCAATGTGCCACCTTGATATTAATGCCCAATCCTAAAGCTCGACGTGATGATTACATTGATGGGCTTCATCTCACCGAACGTGAATTTGAACTTATTAGCGCTGAACTGGAACCCAATTCTCGCCAATTCATCATTAAACAAGGTCATGAAAGTGTTGTCGCTAAATTAGACCTAAACGGCTTTGGTGATGAACTGGCGGTTATTTCAGGTACAACCGATAAAGTGAACTTGATGTATCGGATTGTGGAAACCGCTGGCAGTGATCCCAAAGACTGGCTCCCTGAATACTTCAATGCCTTGCATGAGCAACGAGGTGAAGCATGAAACGCCTTTCTTTAATGATAGCGCTACTGATGACACTATCACTGCCATTACCCAGCTTGGCTTTTCCAGTGATTGATATTGCTAATCTGCATCAAAAAATCATTGAAATACGTCACTTATTGGAAGAAATCGACACGCTCAAACAACAGCTTGATACCGCAAAGCGCCAGCTCAGTAGCATTAACGGTATTACAGGGATGAGCGATGCCATTGATTCTGTTTACGATGTGGCGGTCAAAGTCGACCCCAATCTGACCCTTAAACAACAAGGCTTACACAACAGCGAATGGCTCAAGCTTGGTGGTGACAGCGCAAGTTTGTTTGATGACATCAATCGCTATCGTGGTCGTTGGTTAGGACAAACCCAATTATCACTGCAAGAAACCCAAGTGAGATACGACCAACTTACTAGGCTTATCAACAAGATCACTCAAGCACCAAAACAAAAAGACATTCAAGATTTACAAGCCCGTATTCAAGCGGAAAACGCCATGCTTGCTAATGAACAAGCCAAATTGCAGCTAATGAAAGCTCAAGCACAAGCCAGTGATGCGTTAGCACAACAGCGTATTACTCAAATGGCCATTGAATCGGCTGGTGAATTACACCCGATTAATGTGAATTGGAACTAACCTACCAAGGACGGCAGAACCCATTAAATCTACAATGAGGACTCTGCATGAAAGCCATCAATCTTATTCTTGTTTCACTAACAATCAGCCTAGTGGCTGGATGTTCAAAAATGAGCAATCACCATAGTCAGCAAAACCAAGCTCATGATGTGGCTTGGTTTAAACAGCATCAGAAAATCTTGATGCAAACCTTAACCCAATGCAGTAACAATCCAGCTAAGTATCGCAATCATCCTGAATGCATTAACGCTCAACAAGCGGCAAATGACATTGTGGCTGGTGATCCTGTACCGCTACCAGCTGATATGGCTCACCCAAAAGAGTGATCAAAATGGCGGCTACCAGTAATCTGTATCGCAGTATTTTCAGCTTGGTGGATCAAGCCTTACACAACTATGTGCAGCAAGGTTCGGCAAGGCTTATTCAATATCTTATCCCTGTATTCACTAGCATGATGATCTTGTGGGTAGTGATTTGGGGCTACTCAATGATGTTTGGACGTAGTCAGGAGCCATTACAAGAGGGATTTTTTCGCATCATTCGGATTGGGTTTATTTTGACTTTGGGCTTAACCGTTGGTCATTACAATCAAACCGTAGTCCGGTTTTTAAGTGAAACGCCACAGTTTTTAGCCGCTGTTGTATCAGGCACTAAAACTCAAAATGCGGCGCAGCTGTTAGATCACCTGTTCGGCCAAATTCTCATCCTTGCCGATAATGCATGGCGACAAGGTGGCGTCATGAACGGCAACTTTGGCATGTATATTTTGGCAATGGGGATTTTAACCATCGGTGGTTGCCTGACTTTATTAGTGGCGTTCTTTATTTTACTGAGCAAAGTCATGGTCAGTGTGCTGCTAGCAATCGGTCCAGCTTTCTTTGTTCTGCTTCTGTTTCAAGCCACTCAACGCTTTTTTGAAAGCTGGCTGGGCATGGTACTCAACTTCGGCTTCATCTTGTTACTTGGAGTCTCGTCAGGGCAATTGATGACAACGGTGGCCTCCAAGTATCTGTCACAAATCTCTCTCAACCATGCTGCTCTAACCACCCTCAGCGACAGCTCCATGTTGTGCATTGTGATGGGGTTGTGCATTTTAGTGATGAAGCAAATTCCCGCAATGGCTTCAGCCCTAGGTGGCGGGGTAGCGATTGCTGCTCATGGGGCGATTTCGAATAGTTTTCATGCCATGCGACCTACCACCTTACGTCATCAATACCGCACTCTCAGAAGAGATTTGAACTACACAGGTCAAGCGTTATCTGCACCAATTAAGCCTGTTGGTTCGGGTTATCGTGCCTACCAACAACGCTTTGGTGGCAACAGTATTTCAGGAGATAGTGAACAATGAAAAAGCTAATTTCAGTATGCTTCATCCTATTACTCACACACTGCTCCAGTATGCCCAAACCACCGCATTGCAAAGACGATGGTAAAGGACTAATACCTGTGAACACTCAGCCTATTGTTATCAAGCCACTTTTTATTAAACCAAATGGGGTACGTCATGGCTGAACTTGAGCAGCATTTGACTGATAAGCAGCTTCTTCAGAAATACTTTGCTGATGCCAGAGGTTGGGATGCTGAGCTGAATGTCAAAATCAAACAATCCGAGCAACGAGCTTGGAAATGCTGTTTATTACTGGCTTTACTTGCCACGCTTTTGGCTATCAGCCTCATTACCTTAATGCCGCTGAAATCCATCGAACCTTTTGTGATTCGAGTCGATAACAACACAGGCTTTGTGGACGTGGTTTCAACCTTGACCAGTAATGGGCAAGTGAAACAAAAGGCGCAAGAAGTATTAGATAAATATTTCTTAGCTCAATATCTACGTCATCGAGAAGGCTACCAGTGGCAAACCCGCAGCTATGACAGAAAGCTTATCGGCCTAATGTCCGATGAAAATATTCAGCAAGATTACGGTTTACAAACTGATCCCAAATCTAACTCAAATGCGCCAATCAACCTTTATGGTCAATCAGCGCAAGTGCTTATTAAAGTGAATGCCATCAGTTTTATTGGACACGACAAGAATAATGGAGAGCAAACCACTACGGCGTTAGTGCGTTATACCAAGCAAGTTAAACAAGTCGGTGAAGATCATTCGCTAACCCATTGGGTCGCCACCATCACATTCACTTATCGCAATGCGCCAATGTCGGTATCTGACAGACAATTAAACCCTCTTGGTTTTCAAGTGCTGAGTTATCGCAATGATCAAGCCACGGGAGGGGATTAAGATGAATCGACTCTCTTGGATAAATTGGTTGTTTGCCTTACTGGTTATTAGTAAAACGGCATTGGCACTGGAAACGCCCCACATTGGCCATTTTGATAGACGAGTGCGCCATATCAATTTCAATCCTCAGCAAGTGGTGAAGTTAGTTGGTCACTATGGTTTTGCCACCGATATTGCCTTTGCCAGTGGTGAAGCCATTAAGCAAATTGCGATGGGCGACAGTGCTGCATGGAGTGTAACGCCAGTAGACAATCACATTTTTATCAAACCTAAAGCCCAACAAGCCATCACCAATATGACAGTGCTGACTAATCGCCATGTCTATCAATTTGAGTTAAATGCGTCACAGCTTAAAAACACTAACCAAGCGACAAGCCGCAATATGATGTTTACGGTGGATTTTATCTATCCTGATGATCTTAAAAATCAGCTACACCAACACAATCAACAGCAGTTACTTGACGATGAACTTAATCGTCACACCACGCCACAGGTGAATAACCAAAACTATTTCTATAAAGGTGATAAAGCCTTACTTCCTGTAACGGTCTTTGATGATGGTCGCTTTACTTATCTCAAATTCAATCAAAAACAAGACCTACCAGCGGTGTATACCGTGAATAGTGACAACAGCGAAAGTCTAGTTAACAGTCATATCAACCCTGATTTTCCGGACACTATAGTGATCAGGCGAGTGGTACGAAGACTGGTTCTAAGACAAGGCCAATTAGTTCTGTGTTTGTTTAACCAATCCTTTGATTCAGAACAGTCAGAAAGCTATCAAAAAACACAAATCCCAAAGGTGAAGAGAATTGCGAAAAGACGGGAGGTAAAGCATGACTGAACCGTCGTCAAATCCAGTTGAAGAACTGTCATCTAATCCAGTTCCAGAGCTAGGCAATCGAGTGCAAAACAATTCATGGCTCACCAAAGCTGTGATGGTTGTGATTGCAGGTTTAATGATTGTGTTGTTAGTCGCCATCAATGGCGGCTTCAGTCATGCTAAATCTGATAGCAACTCAGCCCAACATCATTACACCATTGCCGACCATTTGGGGGCGCCTCCTGAGCCAGATAAGCGCTTAATTCCCACTAAAGCAACAACATCAAACACAGATAAAGGCTCAATCATTCACACTGGGCAATTAGACGAACCAAACTCACCTCAATTCGGTCATTTAGCTCGTTTTAGCGGTCAAAAGAAAACTCTCACGCCACTACAACGTAAACAGTTAGACGGTTTATTGGTGCTCAATAACAGCTCACAAGAGGCAGTTTCAAAAAACACTCAACAGGAAGAATCATTACCTGACCTGAACCAAGCGCAGCCCAATAGTCACTCTCTCAACCAGCAGCTGCAGGCCACCAAGATTCAGGGCAGCATCGCAAGCCGTGTCATTGATCCTAACTTGTTTATCACCAAAGGCGCATTTCTTGATTGCATATTAGAAACCGCCATTAGTAGTGATGTCGCAGGAATGACTCGCTGCCAGTTAAGTCGTGATATTTACTCTACCAATGGCAAGGTGCTGTTATTGGAAAAAGGCAGTCATATTGTCGGTGAATATCAAGCCGGGTTAGAGCAAGGACAAGCTCGAATATTTGTGTTGTGGAATCGCATCGAAACACCAACAGGTGTGATTTTAGATTTAGCCTCACCGGGAACTGACAGTCTTGGTCGCAGCGGTCACAGTGGTTATATAGATGGTCATTTTGGCCAGCGTTTTGGCAGTGCCATGTTACTCAGTCTGATTGGTGATGTCGGTACTTATTACGCCAATAAATCCAAAGGCAATACCAATACAATCCAATTTGGTGACACCATTGGCGGCACTAAAAATTTCGCTTCTATTGCCCTTCAAGACTCGATTCATATCAAACCAACTTTGTATAAAAACCAAGGGGAACACATCAATGTGTTTGTGGCCAGAGACTTAGATTTTAGGGGCGTTTATGAGCTTACTCTTAGCCGCTAATCAAAGCCCGCGTTCTGATGTCAACATCGAAGATTGTCGTTCGTTGGCTTTGCTGGAACACTTGAAATTGCTGAATATTTACTTGATGCAGCCCAGTATTACCGAAATTGTCATTAATCAACCTAAGCAGGTCTTAACCGAATCCAACAAAGGCTGGGAAAAACATAAATCCAATACCATCACACTGGAATATTGCCAACGCTTAAGCAAACTCATTGCCACCTATTCAGGACAAAAGTTGGATGCTTCACATCCCATTTTATCGGCCACACTGCCTCATGGTGAGCGAGTCCAAATCGCCATACCACCTGTGACCTTAATCGGCAAAATCAGCCTGACTATTCGCAAACCATCAAGTGTGGTGTTTAGTTTGGATGATTACCACCAACAAGGCTATTTCAACCCTCAACATTCTGAAGTGGATAACCAACAACAAAGCGAACAACAGCTGATTGAGCTTAAGCAAAACGGCGATATTGCCGCTTTCCTAAAACTTGCTATCAAGCTTCGAAAAAACATCATCGTTTCTGGTGCGACAGGCTCAGGAAAAACTACATTTCTACGCTCATTGCTACAACAAGTCCCAGATTCAGAGCGATTGATATCTATAGAAAATGTCGATGAATTACAACTCTATAACACTCACTCCAATACCGTCAGTTTGTTCTATTCCGCTGGTAATCAAGGCATTGCCAATATCACTCAAAAGCACCTATTAGAAGCCAGCTTACGAATGAAACCCGACCGAGTGTTTGTCGCAGAGTTAATTCGTGGTGATGAAGCTTTTTACTTTCTTCGAAATATCAATTCAGGGCATCCGGGCAGTATCACCACCATGCACGCAGGAAGCCCTAAGTTAGCGATGGAACAACTGATGTTACTACTCAAAGAAAGCCAAGCTGGTTCGTCATTATCCAGAGAAGACATTAAACAACTTCTGCATTTATGTGTAGATGTAATTATGCAGCTGCAAGTGGTCAACGGCAGGCGTTTTGTAAGTGAAGTGTTCTTTAACCCAAAGGGCATGGAGGCATGATGAACAAGCGTGGCTGGATTATTTTATCAAGCATCATTGGCGTGTTAGTCGCCAGTCTATGGCTCTGTGGTGCTTTGTTCTTATGGTTCGCCAACCTCGATGCAAAGCAGTCCAGTCCGATAACTATTTTCAAATACGCTTACTACTTCGGCCATCAAAAAATCACTCAGTTTTATCTCACTTTATCCGTTACCATTGGCTTTGCGCCTGTAATTGCCTTTGTTGCTAAGAAGCTCAAAACAAAAAAGCAGCCAATTTACGGTGATGCAAAATTTGCCGACACTAAACAAATCAAGCAGGCTGGCCTACTAGTTAAATCTGGCATCGTCGTCGGCAAAAAACGCTTTGGGTTGTCCGAGCAATACCTACAGTTTGCAGGTCAACAACATGTATTAATGTCTGCGCCAACTCGCAGCGGTAAAGGTGTAGGCGTGGTTATTCCCAACTTGCTTAGCTGGCAAGATTCAGTGGTGGTGTTGGATATCAAGCAAGAAAACTGGCACATCAGCGCAGGTTTTCGAAAGGAGCACGGCCAACATTGTTTTCTGCTTAACCTTGCCCCAAGAAACTACCAAAGCCACCGCTGGAATCCACTGTATTACATTTCCAATGATCCAAGCTTTCGCATTAACGATATTCAGAAAATTGGGCAAATGCTGTTTCCCAATATCGATAATGAAGCTCCAGTTTGGCAAGCCTCAGCTCGTTCATTATGGTTAGGCTTGGTCTTGTACCTAATTGAATCGCCACCTTTACCTGTGACTATGGGAGAAATGTTAAGACTGCTTACTCAAGGCGATGAATATCTGGCTCAGCAATTAGAGTTGAGATTAGATTCCAATGTAAGTCTATCCAGCCAATGCCTATTAGCCCTGAAAGAATATCTTGATACACCAGAGCGTACTCGTGGCTCTGTGCGTAAAAGTTTCACTTCGGCTTTAGAGCTGTTTTATAACCCTGTGATTGATGCGGTAACTGCATGTAATGACTTTGATTTACGCCAAATACGCCAACAAAAAATGTCGATTTATGTCGGTGTGACACCCGATGATTTAAGTCGTTTATCACCACTCATCAACTTGTTCTTTCAACAACTCATTGACCTCAACACCAGAGAGCTGCCAGAGCAAAATCCACAGCTGAAATACCAAGTGCTATTGCTACTCGATGAGTTTGCTGCCATTGGCAAAGTTGGCATATTAAGCAAAGGGATAAGTTATGTCGCAGGTTATGGACTAAGACTGCTCACCATCATTCAATCGCCTGCTCAGCTTAGAGAAATTTACGGTCACGATAGCGCTGAAACCTTGATGGATAACCATGCGCTGCAAATCGTGTTTGCACCGAAAAATCCCAAAGTGGCCAGAGAAATCTCCGATAGCCTTGGCACATCCACCATCAACAATCGCAGTCGTAGCCGACAGTTATCAGGCAAAGGCGGAAAAAGTGAAAGTGTGAGTGATCACGGTAGAGCCTTAATGTTGCCACAAGAGCTAATGCAAATGGGCGCTGATAACGCCATCTTACTTCTCGAAAATTGCCCACCCGTAAAATGCCAAAAACTACGTTGGTATCAAGACAAACAGCTAACTGTTCGGGGTAATCATCCTGATAAAAATCATTATTCAATACCAGACATCCCAAAAGTTACACCCAAGCAACACTCAATCACTATCACTCAAATTCGCTGCGCTGAGGATGGCGATGCGGCAAGTATTGAGCGATCTGAACCTGTCAATAGTCTTGCAGAGCAACCGAGCCAAACAGAACTCAAACCTATATCTCAAAAAATACCAATGAGCGACTTGGTTACTGATTTCAAAAATGTAGTGGGAGATGAAAACTATGAGTAATGAGCAATTGAAGCACAAAACCTATCTGGCTGTGGGTTATGAAGATAGAGCGCAAGCCCAACAAGAAATTGGCAGACTCAACAATGGTGTTGCTGCCATTAGCTTTGATGGTGAACAAGGCTTGTGGTATGCCAAAGCTGGAACTGAAAAACGCAAAGTAGAACCTTGGCTGCCCGATCCCAACATGATGAAACAGCACAGCGATACCGATCCCCTGCTTGAATTTAATAATGTGCTGGAAACAGCAGGCTTCTTACTGAAAGAGCCACCAATAATGGATGGGCAAATTCATCGAGTGGCGACACAAGACGATAAACGTGGTCAGAAAAGTGGTGTCTATGCGGTGTTTAATGATAGCCACCCAGTTGGCTGGTATCAAGATCACCGCAATCACAGCGAACCGCAAAAATGGCATGCCAGCTTTGAACAAGCCGATCCAACCGCACGTCTCCATCAAAAAGCGCATATGACCAATATTCGTTATCAACGAGAACAAAGCTTAAATCAAAAGCAGCAACACCACGCTAAACGCTGCGCTCAGCTGTATCGACAGCTACCCACGGCAAACTCTGGTCAAGGCTATCTGAGTCGCAAAGGCGTACAAACTTATCCCGGTGTATGTCAGGACAAGAAAGGCCGCTTGGTGATCCCGCTTTATGATACTGAACAAAATATCCATAGCCTTCAGCGGATCAGCTCTAATGGCTTTAAGTGCCTTAAAAAAGGCGCACAAAAATCAGGACACTTCTTTGTGGTGGGCGATAGACCGCTAAACACTAATGAGCCAATTTTGTATGCCGAAGGTTATTCGACAGCAGCCAGTATTGCCGAAGCCACAGGTCGCAGCGTAGTGATGACGGTAGATGCGGGCAATATGCCCAAGGTCGCTGAAAATATCAGTGCTAAGTATCCCAATGCTAAACATCTGTTCCTTGCTGACAATGACCATAAAAATCAAATCAATAAAGGCATACAAAAAGCCAGAGAGTCAGCCAACTTAGTCGGTGGGCATTGGCTAACACCTAAGTTTTCTACAGAGCAGATCCAACATGGATTAACCGACTTTAATGACTTACATATGAGTAACAGCGTATTCAGAGTGAAAAAGCAAATCGAAGGCTATATTGAACGCTGTTGGCCAGAACTAAAGTACCAAAAGCCAGAACGATTACAGCCACCGCTTAATAGCATTATGCCTGTCAGCTCCACACTCAAAACCATAACTACAATGCAGCATAAACCTCAGCATGGACAAATAAAAACACCAGAAACTGAATTGGAGACAAAGCCAGACAATCCGACACGGCCTCCGAAACCAAACAAGGAACAACCTGAGCAAGGAGCATCAAAAATGCCGATGCCCAAGCATCTGTATATGCGCTATACCTCTGCTAACGGCAAAAGCTATTTCCCAAATCGAAACTCAGCAGCACTGGCCTTTATCGACAAAGGCACCAAGTTACAAACACGGCTTGAACATAGCAAAATTATTATGGATTTATTGGCCATTGCCGAACATCGAGGTTGGCAACAAATCAAGCTGAGAGGCAGTCAGAACTTCAAACGTGAAGCATGGCTACAAGCAAAAATCAGAGGCATGGAAGTCACAGGCTACAAACCAAAACCATTGGATTATCAACGCTTGGCACAGCAAGGGATCAATATAGACAAGCAATCTCAACAGACTCAATCGGTAAAGCTCCAAGCTCAGCCAACCACTTCACCACCAAAGCAACAAGCTACCACACAAGCCAAACCACAATCCGCATTAGAGCGATTTAAGCAGAGGTTTACCCCACAAAACTCAATTGCCAAATCCCGTTTTGCACCACATAAGGAAAACCACTATGAACACCAACTCGAACACTAAACTCGATGAAAAATTAACTCTGCTCAACACACCACAAAACATTGTAGAAGTCACGGCAGTGGAAGCCGAAGAACTGGGGGCATTTAAGGAAGATGCGCTATCTGAACAAGACGCATGGGAAGCCACCGAAGTTGATACTGATGAGGATTAAACCATGCCGACGAACCCAAAGACCAAAATCCCTTATCATGAACAAATCGCCAACAAGCTTATTGAGCAGCTAAAACAAGGCACTGCACCTTGGCAATTACCTTGGAAGCCGGGCGAACCAAGAATGCCTCACAATCCAGTTAGTGGCACTAAGTACAAAGGTTCCAATGCGATATGGTTAGCCATGCAAGGCAGAGAAGATCCAAGGTGGATGACCTTCAAACAAGCGAATAGCTTAGATGCCAAAGTAATAAAAGGGCAGCATGGAACCATAGTTCAATATTGGAAGCTATTCGACAAGGTAGACAAAACCGACTGTAACGGCAAAAAGATCTTAGGGGTAGATGGAAAGCCTTTGAAAGAAACTATCAAGCTAGAAAAACCCAAAGTCATCAGTGCAGTTGTCTTTAATGCCACACAAATTGAAGGCTTACCAGAGCTTGAAATCAAAACAGAACCCGACTGGCAACGGCATGAACGGGCAGAGAAAATCATGAATAATCTTGGTGCTATTCTTCATCATGATCAGCACGACAATGCCTACTACAGTCCATCAACCGACAGCATACATATGCCAAGAAGAGCACAGTTTGATACTGCTGATAAATATTATTCATGTCTGCTTCATGAGGGAGCGCACGCCAGCGGCGCCAGCCACAGACTCAATCGAGATATGACAGGTCGCTTCGGTGACGAATCCTACGCCAAAGAAGAACTCAGAGCCGAAATCGCCTCGTTGATGATCGGAGATGAACTTCAAATAGGCCATGACTTTGGGCAACATGCGGCCTATGTGGATGCATGGATTAAGGTTTTACAGGATGATCCTAAAGAAATTCTGAGGGCATCAAGGGATGCTGAAAAAATCCAGCAGTTTGTAATGGGATTGGAATTTGAGAAACAAGTGAACAATACTGCAAAAATATGCAATGAGAGATCTAAAAATCAACAAATATCATTTATAAATACCACAGAGACAGAATCCATAGAACTCTACTAGAGATTCTGCATGCCGAAATTTTGTTCAAAACACAAGGTCATTTCTTGGATATTCTCACATATATCTCGCTCGACAACCTAACAACGCATTGATTACTTTGTTAACAACGAGATAGATGAGGCCTAATCTCAGACTCTAATCCGTCAATAGCAGCATTTATCTTATTAGTTAATTCATTATCTTTGGATTTGCTATCTGATACGGAAGCTCTTACTTTGTTTGCAAAATCACGATCTTGAAAATGTTCTCCACCTGAATATTTATCATTAATAACAGCTTCAATGTCAACTTGAAGGTTTCGTACACATTTACGAAGCTTTAATGCTTTATCTTTTATTTCTGTTCCCCAAAGTGCTTCAGCTTCTAAAACTGCAGTATCAAATTTTTGAACAGCTTCACCAACAGGCTCCCATCTTTTAGAGTAAACATAGCTCCAAGCCTGTCCTTCTTCGTAGTCAGAATGCTTATCGAATGAACCTTTATAATTTTCTGGAAATTCAGAAGCTAAAATAAACGGAGAACGGCAGTAGCTAAGTTCATCTCGTAATTTATATATAGATTTTATAAGCTCTCTTGCAACTTCAAAATTAGCTTTACCACGCAATTCTTTTTGCCACTTTTCAAGCCCTGTATAAGCAACATACGCCGTAGTTACAGCTGCAACAGCCAGACAAATATCTTTAATAATTGAAAATGCTTCAATTGCACTCATAGTTTCTCCAAGCTGTTAATAGGAAAAGATAAATGCTTCACAATACCTACCAAGCTAACATCCATACAGTTCATACCATTGTCCATGTTTGTAACTCTTAACGCTGGGTTTTAAGATACTTTTTAACCTTTTTCATTGCGACTTGACGCTTAAGTGGTGAAAGATAATCAATGAATAAATTACCAGCCAAGTGATCGATTTCGTGTTGCATCACAATTGCAAGAAAGTCATTACTTTCAACGGTTATTTCCTCACCTTCACGATTTAACGCAGAGACTTTAACAGAGGTAAAGCGCTCGACATCAGCATAGTAATCAGGCACAGAAAGACAGCCTTCTTGTCCTAAAGCCTTATTTGTACCACTTATAACCTCTGGATTAACCAGAATTAAGGGCGCGTCTCGATTTTCTGAAATATCGATAATAACAACAGCTTCTTTACGGCCAACTTGTGTAGACGCTAAACCAATACCGTTATCCGTAGCATAAAGGGTATCTAACATATCATCGATCAATGTTTGAATACTTTCGATGTTTTGAACTTTTTCAGCTTTTATTTTGAGTCTTGGATCTGGGGCTGTGAGAATTTCTAAAACTGCCATGTTTTCCTTTTTATATATTTCACAACGGTTCATTGAACAGCTGTACTACGCCTATGCATACTTATTGAGTATGCGTTTGATTACGCCAATTTTTTATACATACCATGACCAGCAGGAGCAGTATGTTGGTAGCCAAGCTTTGTATAGAATTCAGGTTTATCGCCTATTAACGAGACATATGAACCTTCTAGGGCTACTGATTGCAAATAACTTTCTAGCTTACCCATTATCATGCGACCCAAACCATTTCCCTGAAACTTGGGATGTACAGCAATATCTACTATTTGAAAAAAGCATGCACCATCACCAATAACACGCCCCATTCCGATTAATTCCTGATTGACGCTTCGAATACATACTGAATATAACGAATTAGGTAACCCAATCGTAGCGGCTGTAATTGATTTCGGAGATAACCCAGCTGCAATTCTGAGGTTATTGTATTCTTCCGGAGCTGGATTTGTTTCACTAAGTTCATAATTCACTTATAGCTTCCTTGTAGTAAATTGTGCAGAACACCGCATTTAAGTAACAAATATTCACAGGGCTCTCGTCAGGGAGCTAGCAGAGAAACTGCAAATTTCCTCTAATAAAAGCCCTTTTGATAACCTTTGAATAACGGCTTAAGAATGACTGAGCATCGTTACGCTAACTAATGCAGGAACCAAAAATGGAACGGCATGACACAACATTGCGGGGTGTTTTTTTATTACATTTTTAGTTGGAATAAAAAAATACGGATCAAGCTTAGAAATTGAATGGTAAACAGGAGCTAAAACAGGCTTAACCCATACATGGAAATAATACCCTGCAATTGCAATAAACTGGACTTCCAAAAGCATTAGGAATAACTCTAAACCAATTGCGTCAATGTATAATACTAACGGTACAGCTTCAGGGTTTATTAGCAAAAAAGAAAAAACTACCAGTGTTACGATTTTCCAGTATACCTTTTTTAAATTCATGAACCTTCCTTGAGAGGTTTATGCCTGTCTTAACAGGCAAATAATTTTGGCTAAAATATGGGGCGCAGCGATATAAGCAATACACCATTAGCCCTTATTGAAGAGCTTATATGCGTTTTCTACGTTTCTTTTTGTAATGTTCAAGAGATTCGTTAGAAATACAATCGGTGACTTTACCTGATTGGATCTGTTTTAACTCAAAAGTTTGACCAGCCTGAACACCTAAACGCCTTTTCCACCATTTTACTTCAGAAAGCATTCGCTTTGCTTTGGCTCGTTGATTATCAGCATTTAGTGATTGAGCAGTCAGAGAACATTGTGGTGGATTAATCCCTTGTTTCTTGCAATATTCGAGTGCTTCTTTTAAGCCATTCGCTGAAATGATGTCAGAGCATTTTTGTGCATGAAGTTCAGCATATGATTCAGCTTGTTCAATTTGTAATTCTAAATTCACCATACTGTTCTCTATTTATAGAAGATATAGACCGCTTAACAGGCAATGGTTTATGGCTATGATTTGGAACACAGCGACAACAGCCAGCGAACACTTGACCAGTTAAAGCACTTTTTATACTTACACTTGTGACTTAATTTACCCATTTTCACTAAGTAAATGTTGCAAAATAATTGGCTTAAGATCACTTAATAATTGTGAATTTTCGTTGCTAGAAACATTTAATGAAATCCAGCCGTCTGTTCCCATGATTTGTAGCGACTTATAAGAAATAAATTCACTATTAACAAGGTGAGCAGACAAATGACCAGAGATACGGAAAATACCTAATTCAGTATTGATACGGCTAATATTAAATAATTCCACAGTTCCTCTTG
The DNA here is from genome assembly GCF_004358445.1 of Parashewanella tropica. Classification (NCBI taxonomy): domain Bacteria; kingdom Pseudomonadati; phylum Pseudomonadota; class Gammaproteobacteria; order Alteromonadales; family Shewanellaceae; genus Parashewanella; species Parashewanella tropica. The sequence continues at coordinate 3,767,348 of NZ_CP037951.1, read as the reverse complement.
TAAATATAACAACCCGAGTTAACAGGCAAATAGTTGAAGGCTAGAATTCGAGTCAATGCTAAGTCAATCACAATTGCCACAAAAGCATATTAAGAAAATATGACTCAAATAAAAGAAGACTAGATGTTATTTCCTACACAATGGTGCGACAGTGTCGCACCATTTGTTACTGTTAAAATGATGCAGTCTTTTTCTGCAGTAATCGATTGATGAAGCTACCGCTTTTCTATGTAGTTTGCATTAGCTCTGATGCTTTACGATCTATTATTTCACATATCTCGGCAGACTTAGAGAACTCACTAGCAAGCCATTTTGATGGAAAAAATCTGTGATTTTTGTAGATCGCTGTAGGAGTTGCATCGTAACAAGCACATAGATAAACCTCATCCTCTGAGATTCCTGAAAGCACACCTGGAACGAAAACCGTTCCATCGTCTTCAATAGCAAAAGCCCTAGCCCATTCAGGAAGTTTTCTACCTTCTTGTTCCATTACGAACCATTCAAGTTTCATATACCCACCTATAGTTGAATAATATTTCTGAAAGTCCCTAATATGGATATCGTTTCCTATCAAACTAATATTATTAAACGACAATCGATAAAAAATGGCAACTGATTGTCTTTAATGGAAATTATTAGTTATTACTGCAAGTGATTAACCATCCAAAATGATTTGTCATTTTATTATTAACCAACTTCATACTCTTCTTTATTATTTTGTGATTGGATTTGGTGATAACGGCTTGTTCTTTGTAGGCTCGACTTTACTATAGGTGCCGTAGCTTCAGCAGCTACGCCTTGCCTTTCCATCTCCTTCGCAAACCGTTCCCTCCATATCTGCGGCAACCCCTTTCGAACATGCAACCGTTTACCATCAAAACCGAGATTCTTAACTGTTAGGTGAACGTGTGGGCTATCTGTATCGGTGTGCAGTGCCATAACGTATTGGTGATTGTGGGAGAAAGTCTTTTTGGCAAATTCTCTTACGGCTTTTTTCACAGCTTTAGGTTCGGTGCCATCGGGCATGGATAGAACGATGTGAGTGCTGTGTCTTGTTCGTCTTTGATGGTTGGTTTGTGGTTCTTCCCAGTCTTGAGCAAGAAGGTGGAGTGACTGCTTATCTTGATAAATCTGACCACATTCATCTTCAATTTCTAGCTTTCCGTTACGGCTGATGTAATCAAAGTGGCTTTGGGTATGATCGGCTGTGTAGCAATGACCGCTGATTTTCACCATGACTTCAGGAGGCTTCTTACTGTAGCGAGAAAGTGATTTTATTCGGTTGGCTTTGTACCTGACATGATCAGATAACAGCCCTGATATTTGATCATGCAGTAAACGGCTCATCGGTGATACTCCATCGCTGGCAGTTTTTGTTGAGTAAATCATTCACCTTTTGCTTGTGCTGGTTTAATCGGTTTTCCAGCATTTTAATCATCTCTTTGGTGATCTTGTCACTTTCTCTGAACTCAATATTAAGCACTCTAGCAATTTGATTTAGATTGCGGCCAATAGCTGCAAGCTGGCGGTTGGACTCTCGTAATACATTGATTTCATCATTACTCAGCACTGGTTCTCTATAAAGGCTGGAAAGTACCGTGGCTCTCGCCCAATTACTTTGATTAGGGTAGCCTTCCATTTTGGCTTTGTAGGCAATTTTATTGAGGTTTTCACTGGTGAAGCGGATGGTAATACGGTTGGTTCTGACTTCTTGAAATCCACTGTTAATACTGTCGTTGGGAGCAACACGATTGATCATCATACGAAGCATATCAGATTGGCTTATCCCACAAGATTGACAAAAACCTTGCCAGTTAATTTTTTCATCGTCTGTGAGTCGAGTTTTGACAACATGTTCTTTCATCATTACCGCCTTGATGAATGATTAGGCATAGTTTTTTATTTCATGTTTGCGGTTATATTTCCAGCACTTTTTTAAGCTAAAAATGCAAAATAGCGATTTGGTACCAAACGCAGACACTTTTGGTACCAAATGACATCAGTTTGCGAATCCTGCACTAGTTAATAGAGAACACTCTTATATGTCGAAGTTTACCGTAAAATTAACTTTGGCTAGGCTCTCCAACAGTAAAAGTCAGGTGAAGACCTGAGTAAATGATAATAATTCTGAATGATAATTGAATAGCAATGAGATTATTTTGCACTCAAATTTAATGTTGATTAATTTCTGTTGTCATAAATAGATTTTAATTCTTTTATTATCAACAGAGTAAAGGAGTGGAATGATGTCTGAAGAAATGCCGCTTTTTGTACCAACACTCAACAAGCAAGGTTATGCTGCGCCCTACCTTGATCCATTCTCATTAAAGTTCACTGAATATGCAGAAGGCCAGTTTTTAGAAATTGGGGCTGCGTTCGGTTATGCCACTATGCAGGCATTATCCAACGGTGCCAAAGTAATTGCTAATGATATGGATGAACGGCATTTACAGTACATTGAAGAAGCCGCCGACAAGTATGGTTATAAAGAAGTCCAAACCATAGTGGCTGAATTTGCTAAAGATCTGAGCTTTCCCGAAAAGTCCTTTAGAAAGATTTTGATCAGTAGAGTGTTGCACTTTTTTACTGGCGAAAAAATCAAACAGTCATTGAAGCAAGTTTATGATTGGTTAGAGCCAAACGGTGAATTGTATGTCGTTTGTGAAACTACGTTTCTCACCAACTGGCAAACTTTCATCCCTGAATACCAGAAGCGTAAAGAAGAAGGCCGCCCTTTCCCCGGTGAAATAGATGATCCCCGCAATTGGGAGCAAAACTGGTCTGATAATTTGCCAGACTTCGTTCACTGGCTAGACATTGAACCGCTAGTAGCATTGTTTGAAGAGGCAGGATTCGAAGTTGTTGAGGTTGATTACATCAATCGTAATGGTCAATTCCCTGAGAGCTTATTACTGGATGGTAGAGAAAGTGTAGGGATAATAGGTAGGAGGCCAAAGTGATGCAACTCGTTAAACGCAAAAGCCTTATATCTAAAGCCAGAGATCTTTACCAAGAGTTCACTGCCGACAACAAAATCACTTACCGCCTCGTAGAGCTTACTGAAATCGAAGACGTGAAGTATGCCATTATCTGCATGAGGTACTCACATTACTTATTCAAGATAGAAGTCAAAGAAGTGCTGTCCGACTTTAAGTGGCTCAATTGTATTTCTCAGCTTGATGTCCGTAACCTCACCATTTATTTGTTCTACTCACCTCAACCTAATAGCCCTCGATTCAGCCTTCAAAGCATTCTTTTTTATCTTAGTGACATAGCCACCTTTATCATAAAGGACAAAAGACAAGCTGAGCTGAGGAGAGTCACTTTTGATGAACTAAGAAATGATAAAGAACTGCTAGAAAACTTTGAGGGTTCTCACTTACTGGAGATTGGATATATATGCGGTCTGAAGTCCAAATAACCACTGTAAAAAGCCAAGAGGTGATCCCTCATAAAAAGGTGTTGATGCTATTGGCACTGTACTTAGCCATCTTGTGTTTGACGGTATGCTTTGCCAATAACTTTATCCTCGTTTTTAACATGACATTACCGGGTGGAATTTTTGTTTTCCCTATCTCGTTTATCATTTGTGATGTTGTGAATGAAGTTTATGGCTATAGCACGGCAAGGCTATTTATTTGGATTGGGATCATCGTTGAGCTGATATTTGCTTATACCTCACAAGCTATCATCTCATTACCGAATCCAGAAACATTTTTACATGGTGCCGCTTACACCACAGTTTTTGAGCCAACGGTTCGATATGTGTTTTCAGGTATGGCAGGCTTCTTTTGTGGTGAGTTCCTTAACAACTATGTGTTATCCAAAACCAAGATCTGGCTCCGAGGTAAACACTTTATCGTTCGCAGCGTTTGCACTACTGCAATAGGTCAAGGTTTGTTGAGTATTGTGGTTGATAGCCTCGCATTTGGTGGCAAGCTGAGTAACGCTAATTTGGTCAAGATGATGATTGCAGGATGGAAAATAAAAATGGCTTACAGCCTAATTTTTGTTATTCCTGCATGGTTTGTCGTTAAGTACATCAAGAAGCACGATAAAGTTGATGTTTATGATACCAACACAAACTTTAATCCGTTTAGGTTTTAAGAAAAAATAAAGGCTGCTAATACCGCAGCCTTCTGGTTGTTTTAATACAAATCTTTACGAGAAAAACTGTGTTTTTTGAAAATTGTCTTTCGTATATTTGTATCTACATTGTAATAAGATATTGCTATCCCGAAAGGAAATTTACCTTGGATGTCTTCTAGCTTTTTATATCTTGGGTTATTGAGAATATTCCAATCATGAGGATTATTATACACCTCAAATTTACTGGACACTCTCAAGTCATCCGTTGCTTGAGGTGGAATTGAAAGCGCTGTTTCTTTCAAAGTACTAGCATGCTTTCCCCAATAAATAGTAAAGGATTCAATATTTATAAAGTTCCCAGTACGGTTAGATACCTCAAGAGTGCCATTCTTAAGAGTTACATGAACGTTCGAATCTTTAGCTATAAACTCATATGGCAACATATCATAAACAGCAGAGTTAATTATAACACTCACAGTTGAAGAATCTCCGACATCGAGTCTTTTTACTATTGGCTCGTATTCAATATAATTAATACGCTTGATATGCTTAGGTAACTTAGAATCAACTTTGATGTATGGTTTGACTAGCTTGAGCCCATCTTTACTAGAATACTCTAGCTTCCCTTCAATTAAACCAAAATGAACACTCTTCTTGATCTCTTTTTTAGCCGAGCTTGGAAAGGCTGAGTGCGAAGTGATATTTACTTTCTTTTGGCTAATCATGTTGGCTAGTAGAAGCTCAAGCGTTTTCTTTTGACTAATTAATCTGGGGTAAGAGGCAATCGCACGATCATAGACTGTTGCAGCTTTTGAAACGAGTGTATTCACATATTCATTAAATCCATTGTCCATACATAATAGACAGTCGCGTGAAACCCCACCATTACCATGCCATTCACGGTTAGATATCTCTTTAATTAACTTGTTGTTTTCGTCAATATAAAAGTTATATTTGTAGTCCATATTTGTACCACCACGATAGACAATACTTTTACCTTCCCAGTGAGAAGTACGTTCATGTCTTCGGCTGGGGTGTGGCCAAGCCCGAAAAGGCTTTTCTTTATATATATCCTTTAAAATTAAAGTGAATATTTCATTTTTTTTAGATAAAGGCAGCTCTGACTGTCTGAGAGGTATATTAACTTGATCTTTAAAAGGTTCTTGTCGTACAGGAGTACTAACACACCCAACTATAAAAACTGAAAGTAGCGGTAATAAAAGTATTTTTTTCATACTAAATCCTTTAGTTTGTTCTTTTATCTTAAAAAATGAAGTTAATACAACTACCTATGTAACTTACCCATTGAAACTAATTTTAAACAATAAATCCACAAAAATATAATTACCAAATTATTACTAAATTCTTTCCATTTTAATCCATCTAGAGTAACTTAGGGATAGCTAGATCAACCTCCAAGGATGCGAGACCTTTATTCATGTTTAATTAAGGTACCGTTATGAAGTCCAGTGTTACTTTAGATCCTACTTACCTTTGCCATGATGAGTTAATCAATCAATGGCTTGATCATCATCCACAACTCACAGAATGCTATTTGAACTTTACGGAAGAATGGCCTGATATGTTGGTAGTAGTTAATCGTCTTTCCGATCTATTAAGTTGCCACCTCAAGATATTTGATTACTCATTGTTTGAGTTATGTCTGACCAATGGCTTAATCTCAGGAACTCAAAATTTCAAATATGATGCTGTTGATCCTATTGCGTACTGTGATTCGCTTTGTACCACTGCTGCAAGTGCGTTGAAAGGCTTCTATATTCGTAATCAATTTGGTTTTGAATGGAGTATTTTGTCTGGTTTAGGTTTGTCGCAATGGCTGAGTCTTTGCGGAAACAACGTTAATGAACTTAACAAGTTAAAAGTGACTTTTGAGGATACGGCTATTAGCTTGGATGACGTTAAGAACAAAATAAAGAAGCAACTCCTTTGCTGTTGATCTTCCATTCTTTAATGCTGATGTGACTTGCAAAATGGACAGATAGGCAAGGTTCTTTGTTTTGGGGTGCTAATGTAAAAATGACCAGATGAACAAAGGTGAACCTGAACCAGCTTTGCAACTAACCCTCTAGCTAATACCCAACTATCATTTACAGACAAAAGTCGACTTTCTTCTACGTTATTATCATTCCACTTTTTCAACTCCCTGCGATAACGGTTATAGGCTTGGATCAGCAAGTTTATATCGACTCTGTCTTCCGAATTACTTTCTATATGCTTCGTGTAATGCGCCATAAAAATAGAAGCGTGAAGTAAAGCTTGTGTGGTAGATAAAATACTGGCTGGTGAAGGTAGCTGCCCCGCTTTGGGAGACTGACCTTGCACTTCTTTATATAAGGTTCGGATAGTGTTTGACGATAATCCTGTATCTTGCACCACGATGTTGGTTTTAAAGCCATGCCTGATTAACTCTGCTGCCCTTAATGTTTGAGAGCTTCGTTGAAGTAAGTTCATTGGCTTAGCTCCTTCATTCTGGTATTTGAGGTATCCGATAAGCGGTGCTGAGTAATTTGATGCTGATTATCTAACAGAGCATATTCAATAGCGTGGCCGCTTTTAGATTGCTGACAATCAACAATCCCTTTCAGAACTGTCGGACAACTTTGGGGAATAGGTTTATTCAAAAGAAACTGATAATGACCGATAAAATCTTTTTGCTTGAAGGACAACTCACACTCTTTCAACTTACAGACTGAAGCCCAACCACCAATTTTTTCAATAACAAGATGGATCAGAAGGTCATCAAACTTGATAGAAGACCAAGCGCCAACATGATGAATAGCATACAAGACTTTTGCCCATGCAGCAGAAGCTTTGTCGGCGCCACGTCCTTCTATTTGTTTAATAACGTCTGCTGGTTTAGGACAAAAAGCCCCGATCTCTGGTGATTGAATATGACTGGTTAAGCCGCTTCTTATTTGTTTAATGTCATAGTGGCTCAATGCTTCAAAAGCGATAGCCAGCGTTGGTAGCGTCATTTGTTTACTGTAAAGGTTATAGGTTGCAGACCATATCTCAGCAAACTCTTCTTTATCGTGATCGGTCATGATTATTTACTCTCTATAGTTTTCTCCATCCATTTCTGCACAATGGCTTGGTTATTGGTTTCTAAGGTGGTTTGTGAGTTGTTTTTTATCGAATGATTGGAGGCTTGTATTAAAGTGATAGGTTCATCATTGCGAATGAACTCATCAAGCCACTGTTCGTTAGCAAGCCAGTTACATGGCAAAGGTGTTTTTGATTTGTCTTGATACTGTTTCCGATGTTGCTTTTGATCTTTCCAGCAGCCAATTACATGCAACGCTCTATCGCTGTCAGTATGTAGGCCAAGTTTGTTCCAAGCTTCTTGCGCTTGATTTTTCTTCTCTTTACGAATTTGTAGTAGCCAAAACTGTAGAAAATGATCTCGCTCTTTTTGTTCTTCACTACTTTTATTTCGAGCTATTTTGATTGGGTTATCAGTGATTCTTTGATTGTAATAGTCGATAAAATCAAGGGGCAGTTTTGCCTGAAATACTCTGAGCTTGTTAAGTAGCTTAGGTTTGCAGCTACAACTATCTGGTACATCAAGTAGTAACCGGTATGCTGAAGTGCCTTGATTGAGGTTTTGTATTGGGTTGTAGTTGAGATAATTGTTGATCAAAATCCAGTTAGTGAGTTCACAACGAGTGATGAAACTTCGTTGCTCTTGTTCTTTAAACGCACCTAAAACTTTTTGTTCATCCCAGCCTAGATCAGCGGTGACATAACCAATTGGCAGATGGCTACAACCGATTAGATTTGTGTGTGATGAAGTAAGCAAATAAGTTCCAAGTAGCTTATCGGCATCAGATGTGTGTAGAATGTCTTCATTACGCCAATATCGAGAGTATATCTTTCCATATTCACGCATGGCACACCTCTTTACTTGGCATAATAGATAAGCTATCTACTGATTTAGTGAAGGTTTATAGCTTAATATGGCTTGTTTAAACTATACTGAGCTTAATACACATTAATGTGTAATTGTTTTTCTACTCCTATATTTGTGTTAAAACAAGTCTATCTTTGTTCAATATTGTGCTTATTTATAAGATTTGGTTATGAACAAACTTTCTGAACGAATCGAGTACGTACTTAAATCTGTAGGACTCACACAAACGGAACTTGCTCATCGACTTGGTGTTAAGCAGCAAGCGATCAGCCGTGTGTGCCGAGGACAAACACAAAACTCTACTTTCTTATTACCCATGTGTGATGAACTCGGTGTCGATCCCACTTGGCTAACCACTGGTGTCGGTGAACCTTTTTTAAAAAAGAAAGAGCTAAGAGATCAGGTAAGAAGAATCCCAGAAATTAGTTGGAAGCAGGCCATGGATTGGCATGAATATCATTCAACCATTAGTTCTGAACAACTGGGTGACTTGTGGCGCACTACTGCCGACTTAACAGATGACAGAGGCTACATTCTCAGAGTACGTGGTGATGGTATGGAAGGCACAGGAACTAAACACATTCCTGAAGGAGCTATCATCATTGTTCAGCCACAAGAAGATGATTTATTTAAGTCAGGTGATTTGGTGATTGCGGTCTTACCCGGTGCAGAGCAGGCAATTTTCAAACAGCTCATCATTGAAGGACAAAACCGTTATTTGAAGTCCTTTAATCCTCAATACCCAATGATCCCATTGGATGAAAGCTGTAAGTTAGTGGGGCTGGTGAAGCAGTCGATTGTTGAGTATTAGGAAGTGAGCTTATGAAATATCTGCTTGTTTTTATTTGTTTTTGCATACCTTTTTATTCTATTAACACATATTCAGAAGAAAAAATTTTGTATCGCCCAGAACTAGGTAAAAGTGTTTTGGATTATAAGGCCGAGTGTAATGAGCATGCCTATTTTAGTGACTGGAATGAATACATTAAAAAAGATGGACAACTCACATCATATTCTAAAAGTTCATTATATGAACCGAAGCCAGTATCAAAATTAAAAAATTTCGATACTAGATTTATAAGTAACGTAGATAAAGTCAGAAGCTTTTCTCTTCGAACAACCAGTAAGACCTTAATTTCAACATTAGGTAAACCCATTGAGTCATATACAGATAGCTCAAATTTAATAAAAGAATACAAATGGTCTTTTGAAAAAAGAAAAAAAGGTCTACTGGGAGTCTTAAATTTAAGCGATGAAATGGTTGTTATAATTCATATGATTAATGGATGTATTTCACTAAAATCTATCTCATTAAATGAAAATGTATATCATCAAATAGCACACTATCAATTCATCCCCATTGATAAAGAGTAATATTTTATCGAAAACGGGAGCGGAGACGTCCCGTCCATTAATGGAGCTGATACCTTAGTCTATCAACTTCATTTCTTTTAGCTTGGGAACGACACTATCTCTAAAAATACTACTGATACTCATTTCTTCTATATCGACTGTATCTACCCAAGCTAATTCTTCAATTTCTCTTGAAGCACATATTTTTCCTTCATAATGAGGTACAAAAAAAACATCCATGTCTAACGTTACAGTTTCATTATCAGCAGCTGGTGCGCTGTAAGAATTAAAGAAATACACGGAGTCTTTACAAACGTCTATATCAATTTCTTCTTTTAATTCTCTACACAGCGCTTCAATAGGTGATTCTCCCAAATCGGGCTTTCCTCCCGGAGCGTAAAATGTGGTTTTACCACTGGTACGTAACACCAGTAGTTTCTTATTCCTAATGATAATTCCAGCAGATTTTTTCATCATTACTCCCTTTTGAAAAGTTAAAAATAAAACAAATAAATTTGAAAGAGATACTACAACGACTGCACATTATACTTCTCGTTCTGCATCCAGTGGTGCCAGTCTCTCTCTAAGCCAGAGAGTCCGTTTGGATAGAATGACAACACGGCTTGCACATTGGTGTTACCACACCGATTGACAGCAAGGTGTGAAAGTAACTGTTCAGCAACAGGTTTGCCTTTGGCTGTACTCATCAAAAAATGAACTAACGAGTTTGACGCTGAGTACATGGTTGATTGAGCGTTCCCTTTCCAATCTTGGTCTGTACTGTTTAGTAGATAGTCTAAACTTATTCCCTTTACTCTATGCTGCTCAGCCCAGTTTTGAGGTTGAATTTTGGCCGCGAGTCCAAACACTGTCATGCGTTCAAAGTATTCTGCCAAACCTTCATTTAGCCACTTTGGAGTATTACCGAATAAGCCTGAGTTGATCACATGAGTAGCTTCATGAATAGCTGTTTGCTGAGCTTGTTTTGAATCTTTGAACCACACTGCGGCATAGTTACCATTAGAAGTATAAAAGCCCTGACTTTGTCCTAAGTTCGGTGCTTTAGCTCTTTGAATGGATTGATATTCACGCTTAGAGTGCGCAAAAGTTAAATTAACGGCAACTTCACGTAGATGCTGTTTATCAAGATAAAGACTGAGGATCTGGTAAATTTTCTTAATCCCTACCGTTACTTTATTTTCAAAATCACGGGGTAGGGATTTAGAACTACTCACTGATAATTCGAATGGCTCTAATTGTTCCTGATATTGCTCAAGTAATTGAGCGTCATCACTGGCACCAAACAGTGTATTGGAATAGTGAGTCATGCCATTATCGTCTGTCCAAGAGAACACAAGATCTTCTTTGAGAGCCTGTTTTCTTTGCTGCTTTTGCTGAGCCGTTAACTCTGCGCTTGAACATACACTCGAATGTTGCTCGAAATAATTGTTTTCATCTTGATAATGAGTAGCAACATTCTGATATTCAGGAACCACTTTGGGTTTAAACGGATCAAGAGTCGATGGTTCGGATTGATATGAGGCAATGCCTTCAATGGGCTTATGAGCTATTGGTAATACTGATTCTCTATCTGCTATTTGAGGGCTTTCAATCAGCTCAACGACTTCAACAACCCATTGAGTAAAGCGATTGTTAAACCATTTCCCTTGAAAATGATCGATAACAATAGCTATTGCTAACACAGATACGACAAATAGAATATAACGACTTGGCCTACTTTCCATGTAAGTGAGCATACTTTGGTTCGACTTGCCGCTATGTTAACCGAGCAATAAAAAATAATCAGTATTTAATACGGACAAATGGTTGTGCTGAGCTGTTTCTTTTCATTGGTAAGTTAGACAAGAAATCCTTTAAGCTTTTTAGCCACTTTATCATGTGCTATCCGTCTTTGTTCCATGTAGTCATAGCGGTCGTAAATGGCTGCTACTCCTTTGAGTTTATGGTTCAGGCATCGTTCGGCGACTTCACCTGAAGTACCAACTTCTGATAGTAATGAACGGCAGGTTCGTCTGAGGTCATGGATCACAAATGGTTCTAGTCCAGCTGCCCCAAGCTTGTTTACCGCTGGTCTTCCTGGGCGAATTTTTTGCCCGAATAGATTGGCAAGTGCATGGTTTAGTGTATCGTCACTGATATAGGCTCTGCGTCTGCTGGCTCGTCTTGATGGAAACACGTATTCTGAGCCGCAAGCTCTAAACTCCAGCTCTTTAAGCCAATCAATACATATGTTGGGTAGAGGGACACTAATGGGTGAGCCATTTTTACACCGCTCTATCGGAATGTGCCAAACTTGTTTATCAAAATCGAATTCATTCCACTTAGCCGCTATTAGCTCTCCTTTTCTTACTCCTAAAATGATCAGCAATGAAACAGCAAGGTAATTTTCTCGGGTGAATTGTAAAATGTTCTCTCGAAATACTCGAAATGCGATTTCAACTTCATCTACTGTAAGAGTTCTACTGCGGCTTTGCTCTACGCCTCCGGCATGGCGAACACTAAAGGCTTCTGCTGGGTTATGTTGTAATAAGTTTAATCGAATACCGTGACGAAAGATTTGTTTACAATACATTAAGGCATCATTTGCAATAGTTGGACGGTCACTATTGGCTATGGCTTCTATGGTCATTCTTATATCAAGTGGGGTGACTCGTTTAAGTCCGAGTTCACCAATAGTTGGAGCTAGATCTTTGGTATAAACTCGTCTTGGAATGTGCGGATGCTTCAAGCGTTTTTCTATGTCATTTTGTAGCCAGTCCTCGGCCAAATCATTAACGGTTGCTATTTTGACTTGTGATGGTCGTTTCTTTTCTGCTAATGGATCAATACCGTCTGCAACTTGCGCCTTAATTTTTATCGCTTCAGCTGCTGCTTTAGCGAGTGTAAGCTGACCTTCATGTGCGCCATATTTTCCAAGAGTAAGTTCACGACGCTTACCGTGAACCGTGTAACGTAAAACCCAAAAGCCAGAACCTTCATCGCTGATCCTAAAGTAGAGTCCATTGCCGACAGCGAATCGACCCGTTTCGCCTTTTTTAATTAAGGCTTTGATTTGCTTGTCATTGAGTTTAAGTGGCATGATACAAACCTCAATAAGTGGTGACAGATTTACTTTATCTGGCATTTTATGAGGCTTCAAATTAATTCTGTCACCATTTCTGTCACCACTATTTTGAAACAAGCAGCAAAATTGAGAAACAGCAAGAAACAAGAAAACCGCTAAAATAGCGGCTTTCAGAGGTTAATGGAACATTAAGAAAAGCTTAGAAACATTATTCGACGTTTTGGATCTGTTCTCTCATTTGCTCAATTAACACTTTAAGTTCAACCGCTGCTGCAGTCACTTCAGTGCTGATGGATTTTGAGGCTAGGGTATTCGATTCACGATTAAACTCTTGCATCATAAAGTCTAAACGTCGACCTTGAGCGCCACCTTTTTTGAGGATACGACGAGTTTCGGCTACATGAGCATCAAGTCTGTCCATCTCTTCGGCAACATCTTGTTTCTGTGCTAGCAGCACCATTTCTTGTTCGATACGAGCTGGATCGAGTTCTCCTTGAATTTCATCAAGGCGAGTTTGAAGTTTTTCGCGTTGCCATTGCATCACTTGTGGCATGTGTTCACGTACAATTGCGACTTGAGCTTCGATTCCTTGTAATCGGGTTTCAAGCATGGTTTTAATGGCATCGCCTTCACGGCTTCGAGCTTCAATGAATTGATCTATTGCAGAGTCAAAAGCTGTGAGTAATTCTTTGCTAATGGCTTCAATATCCAGCTCATCACTAGAAAGTAACCCTGGCCATTTCATTAGCTCAACTAGGTTCAATTCACCTTGACCTGCTTGCTGTTTTAGATCATTAGCCACATCTACGAGCTGACGAGCTAAGGTTTGGTTTAGGGTTAACTCATTGCTGCTGTCATCAGCAAATTGATAACGTAAGTTGATTTCAACTTTACCTCGATTCAGGCGCTTACGAAGTTTTTCTCTAAGAGCTGGCTCTAAACTGCGAAATTGCTCGGGTAAACGGAAATAGGTTTCTAAGTAGCGTTGGTTAACAGAACGCAGTTCCCATGAGGCGTTACCCCAGTCGGCTTTATGCTCGATGCGAGCATAGGCAGTCATGCTTTGGATCATAAGTAAACCTTTGAAATGTCATTAGCTGGCAGCGAGTATAACAAAAAAAGAGACAGTGTATGTTTGAGTTGCTTTTGGGGGGAAGGGTAAGCAATTGTTAATATATCCAGCCTATATTTCTAACAATTAGAAAATAAGACGTTTTTCTTTGTAAACATAGTAACTGGTTAGACAAATCATTATAATACGAAACAACTTTTCTAAGCCTTTTTCAAAGGAATTCTCATGCGTCCTAGCAACCGCACAGCTGCACAAACTCGCCCAATTACGATTACCCGCAATTTTACTGCCCATGCTGAAGGTTCAGTATTAGTGGAATTTGGTGAAACCAAAGTACTTTGTACGGCTAGCTTTACCGAAGGCGTACCGCGTTTTCTAAAAGGTCAAGGGCAAGGCTGGGTTACCGCTGAATATGGCATGTTACCTCGTTCTACTCACAGCCGAATGGACAGAGAAGCGGCACGTGGTAAGCAATCGGGTCGCACTCAAGAAATCCAACGTTTGATCGGTCGTAGCTTACGTGCTTGCGTGGATATGAAAGCCTTAGGTGAAAACACGATCGTTATCGACTGTGATGTTATTCAAGCAGACGGTGGCACTCGTACCGCTTCGATTACAGGCGCTTGTGTCGCTTTGGTTGATGCGCTTAATTTTGCTCGTAGTAAAGGCATTATCAAAACCAATCCGCTTAAGTTCTTAATTGCTGCAGTAAGTGTAGGCATTTATAAAGGTGAAGCCATTTCGGATCTGGAATACGTTGAAGACAGCGAAGCAGAAACCGATATGAACGTGATCATGACTGAAACTGGAAAAATGATTGAAGTACAAGGCACCGCAGAAGGTGAACCGTTCAGCCATGAAGAATTACTCGAAATGTTAGAGCTGGCGAAAAACAGCATTCGAGAAATTGTCGATGTGCAGAAAACCGCATTAAATTAATAGATTTTAAAACGCTCCAATCGGGGCGTTTTTTGTACCCGAAATAAAAAGAGAGAACCGTTGTGAAAGCCTATCAAAAAGAATTTATCGAATTTGCGTTAGAGCGCCAAGTCCTACGTTTTGGCGAATTTACCTTGAAGTCCGGTCGTACAAGCCCGTATTTTTTTAATGCTGGTTTATTTAATACAGGTAAAGACTTAGCCAAGTTAGGACGCTTTTATGCAGCGGCGCTTGTTGACTCGAATATCGATTATGATTTGGTCTTTGGCCCGGCTTACAAAGGCATTCCAATTGCAACGACGACAACCGTAGCACTTTCAGAGCATCACGATATTGATGCGCCTTATTGCTTTAACCGCAAAGAGAAGAAAGATCACGGTGAAGGCGGTTCACTTGTAGGGAGTGAGTTGAAGGGCAAAGTCATGTTGGTGGATGATGTGATCACCGCAGGTACCGCAATTCGTGAATCGATGGAAATCATTAAAGCGAATGACGCTGAATTAGCTGGCGTTTTGATTGCACTGGATCGCCAAGAGAAAGGTAAAGCAGAATTATCGGCTATTCAAGAAGTGGAACGTGATTTTGCTTGCCAAGTGGTGTCGATTGTCACTTTGGCTGATCTGCTTACCTACCTTGAAGACCAAGAAGGAATGGAAGCTGAGTTAGCTGCTGTTGAAGCTTATCGAGAACAATACGGGATCTAAATTTATAGATCATATACGCCCCCTACGTGTTCCAAATACGTTTTATGCTGCTGATAGACTATTTTCAGCAGCATTTTGACGTAAAGCAGTGTATGGCATGGCACAAATTTAAATTGAGATATATGTGCCGATGCATGGGCCTCAATTTCACGAATAAGTTGTTCGAACTCTTCATTGTTGAGCGATAAAAATCGTTGTGATAATTCCAACATTAAAGAGCCTGAATTTTGGGTATCGGAGGCAATGTAATTCGATAATAGGGAGGGAATTTTACTCATTTCGGCTTGAAGCTGAACCTCAACTAACTCTTGCTGTTGTTGGACATCTTGAATAACGGTGTCAATGCCAAGTTGTACTGCCGCCCTAGTGATCCCTTCAGGCGCCTCGTCTAATAGATACCGATAATCAATTAGAAATGAAATATTAAATATCGCTAAGGCCATTTCTGTTTGATATTGGTTCAATAGCATTAACTCAGGGATGTTTTCATGTGCAATGCTGTAAAATGTGGGTTCTTGTTCTAGGAGCTGTGGTGCTCGCCAATATAGCTTAGGTAATTCTTCTAAAAACTGTGGTATCTCTTGGTATATTTGTGGAAGTAGCATGATGTACGTTGGTTGAGTATGATCTGGTACTACAAGGAAGGGAGAGGATGTTAAAACAGCAGGTGCATCTATTGATGGAGTCGAGTTGCTGGATTGAATTTCAAGATTCGGCTCAGCCGTTTTTTGCTGTTCCGAAGCACTGACATTTTGAGGCTCTTCATTAACTCCTTCTTGGATACTTTCTACTTGTTCAGTAATGTTATCGATTTCTTGAGATACTTCATCGTCAGATTCAGATACAACTTCAATTTGCTGAACCGTTGTTTCACCGTTTGGATCTGATAGAACAGGTTCATCTTCTTGTGTTTCCGAGGGGATAACTTCAATCGCATCGTTGGTATATGTTGAGTCTACTTCAGCTATATCTTTATGTACCTCATTGGCTAGTTCTGGTGTATTTCCAGTAGGCTGAATCGGCTGCTCTTCGTCTATCGTCGTATCTGTAGAAGGGCGTTGCTGTGCTTTCTCCGTTGTAGTCCCAAGAGCCATTTCGACTACAGGTTGGTCGACTTCAACAGATACAGTGGGTTCTTCGTCGACAGTGCAGCGATAGCTTACTGGTACCTTCTTGAGTAACTCGTTCACGTTTGGCAGCCCAACGTCCATTGTCAGTGCAATGGTTTTTGTTACTGTCTTTTGGGGATGGTGACTTGATGCCATCATCGTCTTTACTTCAAGCGTTTTAGGCGGTAAATAATGGCGACGTCTTATAAGGAGGTCGCTTACTGAAAAGGGGGAGCATTTCAGTACTACGTAGTTTTCGAGTTGCTGGATTGCAAGGCAAAGTTTGTTTTTTAGTGTTTCTGATAACGAAGCATATTCTGGATGGCTAGCTAATGAGATAGCCCATTGGTAGATTGCTGTTAACTGTACTTTTCCATTAAAGGTATTTGCGAGTTCTGATTGGTTGGCCACGCTACAAATCGCAAGGACTAGATACGGTTTTACCTTATCGTCATGAACATCAAAGCTGATGAATTTTAATGCCAGTAAGTCATCCACATGCTCTTTGGTTAGCACGGTACTATCTAGAACCATAAGATACACTGATTGAGACCAAAGCTTACTGGCAAGGTGTTGCCATTGATGTTGAATTTCAGCGCTCTGACTGCAAGCTAATACGTTTAGCTTAGCCATTTCTTGTTTCTTTTTGCTGGGATCGTTCGTCATAAAATAATGCGGGGTAACCGTTAACTCAGCTCCGAGCATCGTGATAAAGGGAAGTAATAACCGAGTGGTAAAGATTTCCTGAGCGCCGGCATACAGACAAGCAAGAGTTTTGTGTTCAGGATCTAATACGTCTTCAATTTCTCTTTTATAGAAAACCAATTTATTAAATGCAATTAACGCTGCTTCCAAGTCCTTTTCTTTCATACTGCTCGACATCGCATTAATGACTCTTCGGCAGATTTCAGGTGTTATTTCTGTTAGTGGCGAAGACATAGCGAAAACTAACTGAGGGTTACATAACATTGGCAGTACGTGGCTAATGGGGAATAGCGCTGCATGCTCATCAAGTTCAGTGGCTACACTTTGATAGTTTTCAAGTGATGTTTGCAATTGTGTAATGGTTTTGGCTTTTACAACGGGGGTTGGTGTTGTGGTTAATTTATTAAGTAATACAGTTGAGAAGTTAACAAGGTGCCTCATGTCTTCTGGAGCGAGTTTATCGGAAGTCTGACAGGTTGCTTGTTCATCTAAAAGATGGCTTAACATGACACACAATAATGTCTCGGTATAAGGCAATAAGCTACTACAATCAGGATTGAGTGCGTACAATTGCAGTAATTGAGTCATGTTCGATGGCTCGTACACCTGATCTTTAATCCTCTTGAGTAAGTTATCCCAAGCAAGGCATGATATTTTACCCATTCGCGCATGTTCTCTCTCACTATGGTATAAAAAATGCAGTGGGGAAAAGGCGAGAATTTGAGTTTGATGAGCGGCGAACGCGACTCTTAATGAAGCTTTACCACTATCCGTTTGATTCGGCATCTCACTGTAATATCGAGCCAGCTTTAGACAAGAACGTGATTTGATCGATTGCGCGACCTTTTGCTTGAGTTTTCTGAAATGAGCCGGGAATAACGTAGGCTCTTCACTGACAGGTGGAGTAAAAATAAGCGCTAGAGTCACCAACATGCAATCAAATTTTCTTTGATTCATTGAATGGAAAAAATGGCAGAAATAGCGTTGTAATATTACCCCTGATTTCAATCTTGATTGAACAGCAGGCTCCAATTGAGTGATTGGCGATTGGTATATTTCTATAACCCGTTGAGACTCTGCAGAAAGCAGTTTACTCGCATTAGGTACGGAGCCAATTAAGTTGAGTATCTCTGAGATTTGGTCAGCGTCTTGTTCGTGATCTAACAATAATAGACAACTCATGACAGTATCTGATAACAGCTCAGAAAATTTTAATCTTACAAAACTGACACTCTTAACTGTGTGTGGGGTGTTGTTATATATCAATAGCAGTGTTTGCAGCGTACTCATGTAGCAAGTACTTGAAATGCCCATAAAGCTCGTCACTTCGTTTTGGTAGCTAAGTAAGTTTTTAAATGTTTTTTGGGCCAGCATTCTTTGAAGATGGCAAAGGACATCCCCATGAGTGCGCCAAAGCAGAGTATCAAGTTGAGTCAGTTGGTTTTTGTCTATGAGCTCTAAGGCTGTGGATTCAATGGGAGATAATCGAGTTTTGATTGGCGGTGTTACTCTTGCTAGATGCCTTAATTGTCTTATGCGCTCTCTGTATTCCTTTAGTTGTGATTCTGGAATTAATTTAAATTTAGATAGATTGGTATCTGGTCTAATTAAATCATCCATGCTTGCCAGTTCGAAAGTAAGCAGATCGGTTTGGTTGGCTCTTAAAACGAACTGTGCGTAATCAAAGTCTGCATCGAGCTTTGTTACCATAAACGTCCGTAGTGGCTCTATGACGTGCTGTCGTTGTGGTTCGGTTAAATAGGGAACTAAAGAAACCAACTGATTATAGATTGCCGCCGCATAGGGGTTGAGCTTGATCCCATGCTTTTGCTGTTGATGGATAAAGGCTGTGAGAAACTCTACATAGGGTGGCAAAAAATGGGTTTGTATGCACTCTTTTCTGAGGGGCGTCAGTTGATTCGGCCTTGTATTTTTTGCATTTGAAATGTTCAGTTGTGAGGCTAAAGCGTTCAGTTTCCTGATAGCATACAGGCATGATTTGATATCTCCTGTTTCTTGATATAGCTGAATGCCTTGTTCTAATTCTTCAGTGTAACTGTTAACACTTTGGACGAACTTCGGGTCAAGCTCACTGAGAGAGGGGGAGGCTTTGTTTTGTTTAGGTGATCGAGATGTTTTGGTCGATGGGTTCTGGTTTGATGTACCCTTATGCCACTGTTGAATTGAGGCGTCGGCTTCTTTAGTTTGTTTCCATTTTAATGTGTCGTCTGAACTATCCAGTGTTTTTTTCTTGAGGTGTGCAGGATCAGAAAAACCGATATGGTTTGGTGTTCGAACATCCACTTGTACACTCATAGAGAACTTTTTCTGATTGGGTTTTTCCTTTTTTTATAATGAAAAAAATAAAAACGGAAATTTAATCAAGTGGGTATCAGCTTTGGTTAAGAAATCCTTACACCATGAACGAATAGGAGAATTTGAACGGTAGAAATGATAGGTGATCACCTGAAAACAGGTGATCTACAGAAAGCTTGGCTTATTAAAGGTTTCGGTGTTGATTATTTAAGGAATTCTGCTCGAGTCGCTGGATCTGACTTAAAAATACCGCCTAAAGCAGAAGTGCTGGTTTCTGAAGTGGCATCCATAACACCACGGGCTTTGACACAATAATGAACAGCATCCATTTTTACTGCGACATTGTCAGTATCAAGAAGTGTTTGCAGTGCCACTAATACTTGCTGAGTCAAGCGTTCTTGCACCTGAGGACGCTGTGCAAAAAAGCGCACGATACGATTAATTTTTGAAAGACCGATGATCTTCTTACGTGGTAAGTAAGCGACCGTTGCAACGCCATCAATAGTGACAAAATGATGCTCACAAGTACTGGTCAAGCTGATGTCCTTTACCTTGATCATTTCATCAACGTTCATTTTGTTTTCGATGACGGTGATTTTAGGGAAGTTACTGTAATCCAGACCAGAGAATACTTCGTTAACGTACATTTTGGCGATACGTTTTGGAGTATCGGCAAGACTGTCATCCGTTAAATCGAGGGCAAGAGTATTGAGAATTTCACGCATGTGCTGCTCAATTTTGTCTTTTTGCTGCTCTGGAGACAGGGGATTATCGCGCATTGGCGTTTCTAAACCACGCTCTATTAACACCTGTTGTACTTTACTGGCAGCGTCACTCAAATTTGGGGTATTAATGGTCACTGCTTGTATGGTCATATCGTTCTCGCACTTAGCCTTTGGGATCTCAATAAGTATGCAGTCAGTTTAACAGACTGCAAATATAATATCCGAGTTAGTTACTCAGAAAAGGCGCAAAGGATACCTGAAGTTGAATAAAAATCCAGCGAAATATACGAAATCGTGGCGGGAATCGATCAGTGCCCATTTGTCATTTAAATGGACACTGAATTGATCTGATTTAGCGTAATAGTTAGAGTTTGAGGCTTTCTTTTATAAATCCAAGCATCTCTTTGTAGTACAAGGCTCTATTCTCTGGATTATATAAGCCATGACCTTCCTTTTTAAAGATCATTTTTTTAAATGGGTAATTGGCTTTATTCAAGGCTTCTTCCATGGCTTCGTATTGCTCAATAGGCGTACGCTCATCTTTTTTACCATGAACCAACATGATTTTGGTTTTGAGCTTATCCACATTATAAGTCGGAGACATAGCTTTCATGCGGTTGATGTCATTACCGATAACCTCTTCGAGGAAACTATCGCCGAAATTAACCGAAGGAATATCGCCTTCTTCTTTCATCAGAGGTAGATCATAAACCCCAGCAATGCCAATGGCACACTTAAACATATCAGGCTCGATCACAGCACTTTGCAGGGCACTGTATGCACCAAAACTGCCGCCCTCGATACAAATTTTGTCTTTGTTAATCCAGCCTTGCTTGATGGCATAATTAACGCCATCAATAATGTCATGCTGTACTTTGGTTCCCCAGTTCAGGTTGCCTGCTTGCTGGTGGTCTTGACCATAACCAGAAGAGCCGCGGAAGTTTATTTGTAATGTGGCAATACCATTTTGTGCAAGGAATTGATTTTGAGAGTTGTACTCCCAGTAATCACGCGCAGCAGGTCCACCATGCGGGTTTACAACAAGAGGTAGGTTTTTATGCTCAATACCATAAGGCAGTGTGATGTAGCCATGAATGGTTAATCCATCACGGCTCTTGAAGCTGACGGGTTTGACATCGGCTAAGTCATTCGGGTCAATCCAAGGTTTCTGCGCAGCGATATTTTGGAGCTTATTTTCTTTTTGATTGTAGAGATAATAAGTACCGGGGTTGCGATCGTTGAATGCTTTTAAGATGGATATGTTACCGTCAAGGGTTTCGCTGACTATATGAACTTGATGTCCAGGTAACGATTGCAACAGAACTTTTAGTCTTTTTGTTCTTGGGTGATCCTTGTCAAGGAAAGCATAATTTGGGTAACCATCTTCAAACTCAACAGCGTAAACTTCGTTAGTATGCTTATCTTTCCAAATCTTTTGTGGTTCGACGTTTTTATTTGAAACAATTCGTTCGGCTTTGCCGCTGCTAAGGTTGAGCTTGTATATTGATTGCAGATCATGATCTTTTTGTCCTTCAACTAACACATGCTGATTATCATTAGTGGTTGATAATATTGAAAACTGCTTGAATTGCTTAGTAATCGAATCAATATCTATCCATTTTTGCTCAATATGCTGGAAATATCTTACTTCATTGTTGGAGTTGATACCACTTACAAAGATTGGTTGCTGTTGGCTATTTAATACAAAGCTAGCATTTTCTATTGGAGCTGTAGTTATCTTCTTTCGACTACCAGTATAAACATTGACTTTATACAGTTGTGCTTTTGCTCTTGACATAAAGCCTTCATTCCCACTGCCAATAGGGTAGGCTTTGATCAACATATGCCTATCATCATTAGCCAAGGGATGTTGAATGTAACCAATCGCATGAACAGCTGTATTATGGTTACCACTTTGTCTACCCTTGTATTTTTGTCCAAATAAGTAAGTCGCTCTGTGTCCATCAGCATTGATAGCAAAAATTTCACCCAAATATTCTGGCACTTCAGACCAACCGCGATTGTATACCTTTTGCATAGCAACACGTTTATCGCTCACCCAAACATAAGCGCCTACTTCTTCATCCCCTGAAAAGCGAGCTGAATAGATAGGTTTGAATGTTTTAGCGTCTAAAATCGCTAACTGTCTAATGTTCTTTCTGTTGGAGATAATGCTGATGTAGCTGCCTTTCGGGGAGATTTTTACATCCGAATATTCATACGGTTTGCTAAAAAATTCTGCTTGTTTATTAATGTCTTTTGGAATTTGGGCTTGAGTACTTAATGTGAAAAGCGTTAGCGACGTTAAAAGTGAACAAAAAAAGATGAAAGACCTTTTCATTTTACTTCCATGCAAGTGATTAAAAGGACTTGTATTGTAAATAAATTGTTATTTCTTTTAAAGAGACAATATGTATAAATTGAAAACCTCAACCGCGTCCATGTGGCTGAGGAATAATTTAAACTATATTTTTACTTTACAGTGACTTCAAATACATCATACGCCAGTTGATACCACGACCTTTGATTTTTGGTTTTAGGTTCTCAACATCAGCAGGGTATTTCCCATCAGAAAAATCATGCAAATATACGATGGCATTAAAGGCTTCAGCGGCAACTGTGGGGTAAAGAGTTGAATTCACTATATTGCTGAGGATCTTTTGTGGTTTGCCATAGCCAATCACGCCAAAGTACTCAGCAACTCGAATTCTTACTGTGACTTCTGGATCATTCACAAGTGGTTTGATATTCGCTAACAAAGTTTTTGCCTGCTCACCAAAGTTAATGGCAGCCGTCACCGCCCAATAACGTTGCATTGGGTCACTGGATTGCAGTGCTTTTTCTAATTGTGGTTTAGCTTGATTAAATGGAAGTAGGCTTAGATCAGCAATCGCAAATAGCTTGTTGATATGAGCTTTATTTTTTTGCGCAAATTCCTGAATGTTTGGCATACCATAACGGATCAAATAGCTTTCAGGATAAACACCAAGATCGGGTAAGTCTAATAAACGCGTTTGTAGACGTGCACGTAAATTGGTTAGCAATGGTTTGTATTTGGGATCAGCCGCTAAATTATTCACTTCGTGCGGATCTTTGCTGGTATCAAACAGTTGCTCTACAGGCTTTGGATTGAAAAACTGTGATTGAACAGCATTCAACTTACCTTGTTTATGCAATTGACGCCATTCTTGATAAGCTAACATTCGATAGCGATAGTTGTTCTGTAGGCCATTAGGTAAGTAACTTTGATAGTTACGAACGTAGCGGAAGTTGCCTTTTTTAAGTGAACGCACTAAGTCATATTTTTCATCAAAGCGGTCGGCGTAGGCAATAGACTCATCTCTGCTATTCACCTCATCTAACGACACGTTCTCACCGAGAAAGGCTTTACCATCTAGATGCGTTGGTAGCTCAATACCAGCAAGTGTTAACAGCGTCGGGGCAAAGTCCACAAATTCAACCGTGCCTTGTACTCGTGTTGCTGCACCGGCATTCACTAGGTGTTCAAAATTCTTTGGTACGTGCACTACAAGTGGGACACGAAGTCCTGCGTCAAATAGATAACCTTTACTGCGTGGTAGTACGCCACCATGATCGCCAAAATAGAAAATAAAGGTATCGTCTAGTAATCCATCTTTACGAAGTTTTTCAACGGTAGCACCGACTTTGCCATCAATTTGTACCATTTTTTGTAAGTACTTTTGATAAGTAAATCGCGACAGTTGGGTATCAGGTAAGTAATCCGGTACGTTAATGTCGGCTAACGTTTCAGGTTTGACTTCTTGTTGATATTGTTTGTCTTTGAAATGCAATCGTCCTTCATGACTGTCATGGTGAGTTTCGACATGAAAGAAAGGTTGATTTGCATTATTACGATCGCGCCATGAAGCTTGCTTAGAAGATTGATGCCAACCTTGTTGCTTATCCGCTACAACGTTGTAATCAGTTTTGGCATTATTGGTAGTGTAATAGCCATTTTGGCTTAGGTAGCTTTGAAACAGTTTTATATTTTTCGTTTGCGGTAGTTTAGCATCTGCACGATGAAACTGAGTGCCAATGCTGGGAGCATAAACGCCAGTCGCTAACGTTGTGCGGGCAACAGAACACACAGGGCTGTTTGAATAAGCATTATCAAAGGTCAATCCTGATTCAGCCAAGGCTGAAATATTCGGGGTATTTATCCCATTGTCAGAAAAGTGTTTTAGATAATGTGAAGAATTATCTTCAGAAATGATCCAAACAAAATTAGGGCGTTTAACTTCTTGCGCAAAAGTGAGTGCAGAAGTAATGGCTAAGGAGGTGACGATAGCGCATTGATACAAAAGGCGGAATTTCATTTTGGCGGTATTTATAAGTGATTTTTTATTGACAACAATTAACCTCAAAGTAAATAAAATGTCAATTAAATATGATAAATACCATTTATGTGTGTTATCTTGTCGAGAAAAATACCCACGATGGATAACAAAAAATAATAGGTAGGGAAATGAGCTACAAAAAATTTCTTCCATTAGTTGTTGCATTACTCAGTGGGCACGTCGCTGCTCATAATCATGATTCTATAACGGACAAGGCTGTTCAGTTACGTGAACAAGCTCTCAATCATTCTGATCCATACGGCATCGTCGAGTCACTGACTGTTGAAGTTGGGCACCGTTTACCGGGTACTAAAAATGACGAACGAGCGGTTGAGTGGGCGGTTAAAAAACTTAAGTCTTTCGGTTTTGACAAGGTATACACTGAAGACGTTGATATCCCTGTTTGGCATCGTGGTGTTGAGAAAGCTGAAATTACTTTCCCATATCCTCAAAAGCTCGTTATTACCGCACTTGGTGGCAGTGTACCAACCCCTAAAGATGGCATTACCGCGTCAGTAGTTCGCTTTGATTCTTTTGATGCACTTAAAAAAGCCAAAAAAGGCAGCTTGAAAGGCAAAATTGCGTTCGTTGATGAACTAACGCCAAAGCATCGTGAAGGTAACGGTTACGGTAAAAACTCGGTCATTCGTCGTACCAGTGCTAGCATTGCGGCGGATAAAGGTGCAATTGGTGTGGTGATCCGCTCTATCGGTACCTCAAAAAATCGTTTTGCTCATACTGGGCAAATGAGTTACGCCAAAGGCAGCAAGAAAATTCCAATCGGTGCATTGTCTTCACCTGATGCCAATCTTCTCGCTACCATGCTTAAGAAAGCGGGTCACGTTAAGCTGAGTATGACCCTAGCCACTGAGATTTTGCCTGCGGGTAAATCGGCAAATGTGATTGCTGAAATTAAAGGCCGTGAAAAGCCGGAAGAAGTGATCATTCTTGGTGCTCACCTGGATTCTTGGGATTTAGGTACCGGCGCATTAGATGATGGCGCAGGTGTGGGTATTGTCAGTGAAGCGGCAAGACTGATTGCGGCAATGCCACAAAAACCACGTCGTACTATTCGTCTTGTGCTGTGGGCGGCTGAAGAAATTGGTTTGGTTGGCTCTAAGCAATATGTACGTGAGCATATGGCTGAACTGAAAAACATTAAGCTGGTATCAGAGTCTGATTTTGGTGGCAGTAATATTTTCCGTTTCGACAGTAATTTTGCATCAAGCGATCTACATTTTGTCGATAACGTCATGAAAGTGCTTGCGCCATTAGGGATTGAAAAGGGCAACAACACTGCAGGTGGTGGGCCGGACAGCTGGCCATTTAGAATGAAAGGCGTGCCTGTATTCTCGCTACGTCAAAATGGCATCGATTATTTTGATTATCACCATACTCCAAATGATACGTTAGATAAGCTAGATCCTAAGCAGATGCAGCAAAATGTCGCAGCTTGGGCGGCGGTTATTTATATGGCTGCAGAATCTGACGTTGAATTTTCACATTTGCCAGTAAAACAATAACAACAAGGCCGTAAACACCATGGAACAAAATAAGAGTGTAGATGTGCCTGATTTGGCCTCGCAACCTTCTAAAAAACATCGTCCCGTGAGTTTGATGATGGCATCGCTGCCCATTCTGGTCACTTTTTTGTTATTAGTGATTGGCTATGGTCAGTACGATCTTGCGATTGAGCCGTTATTAATTATCTCTGCTGTATTTGCAGCAGGGATAGCGGTTTATCATGGGCACAGTTGGCTGAGTATCCAAAGAGCAATTGTTCATAAACTTTCGGATGCCATGCCATCATTACTGATTTTGTTGTTAGTGGGTGGCTTAATTGGTGCTTGGGTGATTGGTGGCACCATTCCGTTATTGGTGTATTACGGCCTAGCCATTATTACTCCTGAATATCTCGCCATCACCGCATTTTTGGTGACGGCGTTTGTATCCTTATGTACTGGCACATCATGGGGTTCAGCTGGAACCATAGGCGTGGCGTTAATGGGAGTCGCTGTCAGTCTTAATGCGCCTGTTGCGATAGTAGCTGGTGCAGTGGTATCGGGCGCTTATTTTGGTGATAAATTATCACCGCTTTCCGATACCACTAACCTTGCTCCTACGGTTGCGGGTACGGATTTGTATAGCCACATCAGGCACATGCTGTGGACTACTATACCTGGTTTCATTTTAAGCTGTATCGTCTTTACCTTTGCTCTTCAGGTTGATGATTCTAAGCCAATGGTTTCCTCTCAAGAAGTAGCGGCGATTTTAGCTAATATACAGCAGCTTTATGATTTAAACCTGCTGCTACTATTGCCACCTGTATTAGTTTTGTTTGGTGCTATTAAAAAATATCCAACCATTCCTGTGATGTTGGCGGCCTGTGGTTTAGGTTGTTTCAATGCCTTCTATTTCCAAGGTTTCAGCTTAGACGTGATCTTTCAAGCCTTCTTAAATGGCTTTAATGGCAGTATGTTCCCTGCTGATACCGTGATTAACCCTGATGTTGCAAAAATCATAAATCGTGGCGGTGTGGCATCAATGCTGGATGTACTGCTGCTTGTAATTTGTGCTTTTTCATTTGCGGGAGCCTTATCGGTATCAGGCGGCTTAAAAGTGATTGTTCAGCATTTTGCTAAAGGGATCACTAATGTCTTTAGTTTGATTGGTGCGACCATTGCCACGACCTTGCTGGTTGTGGGGACGACTGCTGATGGTAAGTTGGCTCTGATTGTGCCTGCTGAGCTATTTAAAGACATGTATCGTGACTTTAAACTTAACTACACTAACCTGTCCCGGACTATCGAAGATGCGGGTACCGTTATCGAGCCATTAATGCCTTGGACGGCTGCTGGGGTATTTATGGCATCAACTCTAAATGTACCAACCTTGGATTATTTACCTTGGGCGATCCAATGTCACAGTGGTGTCATCTTTGCCTTAATTTT
This sequence comes from Parashewanella tropica, assembly GCF_004358445.1. Lineage (NCBI taxonomy): Bacteria > Pseudomonadati > Pseudomonadota > Gammaproteobacteria > Alteromonadales > Shewanellaceae > Parashewanella > Parashewanella tropica. The sequence goes on along the minus strand of NZ_CP037951.1, from coordinate 3,740,011 downwards.
AGCGGCAACAGGTATTGGGATTTCAACTGTTCGTGCTAAATCAAATGAACCCAAAGTGGTCAACGGGTAGGGATAACGATGACGATAAGTTTTGACCATATATGGCAACGACAAGGCACTGATTGCTTAAAGTGGGATTTTCTTGATGAAAGCCTGCAAGCTGATGCAGATCAAGTGCTCGCCAGTGGTGTTTCAGATTCTGATTTTGCGATTTATGCACCTATTGTTGAAGCGGTTACCAAGCGTCTAGAACATCCAATTTTGGGTTATTCAGAGCGCAGCGAACGTTATTATCAATCGGCCATAGACTGGTATCAAAAACGCCATAATTTAACGCTTGAGAAAGAATGGTTTCATACTACAGAGGGGATTTTACCAGCGGTGGCTATGTTGATTGAGTTAACCACTCAAGAGCAAGATGCGGTCGTGGTACAAACGCCTATATATCACGGCATTTCAAGAGTGGTGAATAATCTTGACCGCACTTTAGTAAACAATCAACTAATCAACGATAACGGTTATTATCGAATTGATTTTGACTTACTTGAGAAGCAATTAAACTCTGGCGTAAAAGCCATGATTTTCTGTAACCCTCACAACCCTGTTGGGCGTTTATGGACACGCGATGAAGTATCAAGAGTCGTGGAGCTTTGTCACCAATACCAAGTGATGCTTATCAGTGATGAAGTGTGGGCGGATTACAACTTATATGGCAAAAGCTTCAACAGTTGTTTGGCAACTAACTCTGATTGGCATCAACAACTTGCAGTGTGCACCTCGCCAACCAAGACCTTTGGTTTAACGGCATTAAGGCTTGCCAATACCATTATTAAAAACACCCAGTTATCAGAGCAGCTTAAACGTAAATTATCGGCTTATGGCATGGACGTCTTTAGTTGCTTGAGTGTACAAGCGAGTATTGCTGCTTTTGAACAAGGTGAAGCATGGCTGGATGAGATGCTGAGCTACCTAGAAGCCAATATGGATTTCGCGGCTGATTATTTAAGTACTCACATACCGAAAATCAAATTCCAAAAACCAGAGGCCAGCTATTTAGTCTGGTTAGACTTCCGTAAATTAGGACTCTCTCAGCAACAAATGATGGAAAAGTTGGTTCAAGAGCAAAAGCTATTGGCGAATTCTGGTGAAAATTTTGGTGAAGCGGGACAAGGCTTTATTCGCTTAAACCTGAGTTGTCCACGCTCAATACTCGAACAAAAACTTCAACGTATCGTAAAGGCATTTGCATCATGAATCTAAAAGTATGCTCATCAATTAGCCTTATGGCGGCTCTACTGCTCAGTGGCACTTCGTGTGCGACTGTTTCTGAACAACAGACGGAAAAAACCGCAGAAACCCAAAAGCCCAACATTATTTATATTTTGGCCGATGATATGGGGTATGGGGATTTAGGCTCTTACGGTCAAACTAAGATCAAAACCCCAAATCTTGATCAAATGGCATCGGAAGGTATCCGTTTTACGCAGCATTATGCTGGTTCTACCGTGTGTGGTCCGTCTCGTGCCAGTTTATTAACTGGCTTGCATTCAGGTAATAGCCCCGTTCGCGGAAACCCAACATGGACCGATAACCGTAAGCCCTATGATTTACAAGATTCAGACATCACCTTAGGTGAAATGCTAAAAACCGCGGGTTATCAAACCGCGGTAATTGGCAAATGGGGCATGACCGAAGACAGAACTTTCCCTGAAGATAAAATCAACCCAAGTATGCCCAATCAGCAAGGTTTTGATTACTTCTTCGGTTTCAAATACCACCGTGATGCCCATTATTATTATTGGGACAAACTTTGGGAAAATAACTCGCCTTATTGGTTAAAAGAAAATGATTATATGAACAATAAAGGGGTTTATACCCATGACTTGTTCACCAATAAAGCCATTGATTACATCAAACAAAGCGACAAAACCAAGCCATTCTTTTTGTATCTGGCATACACCATTCCGCATCTGCCAATGACGGTACCTGATGATTCTAAAGCCCAATATAAAGACTTAGGCTGGCCAAAGCGTAAGATGAATACCGAAGGGCATTATCGCAATGATAAAGAAGGTAATGTGACTTATGCAGGTATGGTTTCTCGAATGGATAGAGATATTGGCTCTTTGCTGAAACTGTTAAAACAGCAAGGGCTTGATGACAATACCTTAGTGATTTTTGCATCAGACAATGGCCACCACTACGACAACGGTTTCTTTGATTCTAACGGCCCTTTCCGAGGCAAGAAACGCGACTTATATGAAGGCGGCATTCGAGTGCCATTCATTGCCAAATGGGCTAATAAAATCAAGCCTAACACAGAGTCTGACCATATCTCGGCAATGTGGGACATGATGCCAACCTTCTGTGAGTTGTCTGGTGCGGATTGCCCTAAGACAGACGGTGTGTCGCTTGTTCCAACACTAATAAAAAACCGCAAACAAGCGCAGCACGATTTCCTATATTGGGAATTTAATGAACGCCAAGGACCGATTCAGGCGGTGCGTCATCAAAATTGGAAGCTGGTTCGATTCTATGAAAAGCCTGCTGAGCTTTACGATTTATCTAAAGACGCAGGTGAACTTAATAATGTCGCCACAACATACCCGAACGTAGTGAAAAAAATAACAAAAATGATGGATGGCGCGCGCAGCCCACATCCACAATTTTCTTTAAAACCATTAAAAAAATAATACCATTCACATCAATTAAAAGTGTTTATTAGGGAGCCCTTGCAATGGCAATACAAGGCACAAAGACGAGTCATAGTTTTGACTATGGCGAGGAGTTGTAACGCAGTAGTGTCGAAGCAACGGCTTCATTTATAACACAGTTAATTGGTACGAATGGTATCTAAATAATTGGAAGCAAGAACAATGGCAAAAAAGTTAACCACAGCCGTAGCAACAGCGTTAGTACTGTTATCAGCCGGTTGTAGCAAACAAAGTACCCCTGAGTCGTCAGTTGAAAAAGCGGCGACTGAAAAACAACAAAAGCCAAACTTGATCGTGCTTTATGTCGATGATCTTGGTTATGGCGATGTTGGTGCATATGGCGCTAAAGGCGTAGAAACCCCAAACATTGATAAGTTAGCGGCAGGCGGTGTGATGTTCACCGATGCACACTCTTCATCAGCGACTTGTACGCCATCGCGTTACTCATTACTTACCGGTGAGCATGGCTTTAGAAATGATGCCGCTATTTTACCCGGTGATGCACCACTGCTTATTCGTCCGGGTAAGAAAACCTTACCGTCTTTATTAAAACAACAGGGCTATGCGACCGCTGTTGTGGGTAAATGGCACTTAGGACTCGGTAACGGCAGCGTCGATTGGAACACTGACGTTAAACCTGGGCCACTTGAAATCGGTTTTGATTACAGTTTCTTACTGCCTGCAACCGGTGACCGAGTGCCTACCGTTTATCTTGAAAATCATAATGTGGTTAATTTAGATAAAAATGACCCTATTACCGTAAGTTACCATGAAAAAGTCGGTAATAAACCAACAGGATTGACCCACCCTGAATTACTTAAATACCCAGCGGATCTTGAGCACAGCGAAACCATCGTTAATGGTATTAGCCGCATGGGCAGTATGACTGGCGGTGAAAAAGCCCTTTGGAAAGACGAAGAGTTTGCTGATATCTTTACCGAAAAAGCGGTTAAGTTTATTCGTGCTAACAAAAATCAGCCGTTTTTCTTATTCCATTCTTACCATGATATCCATGTACCAAGAATGCCACATGAGCGCTTTAAAGGTAAAAGTTCAATGGGGCCAAGAGGAGACGCTATTGTTCAAATGGATTGGATTTCTGGTGAAATCGTAAAAGAGCTGGAGCGCTTAGGTATTGACGATAACACTATGATTGTCTTCACCAGTGATAATGGCCCTGTATTACATGATGGCTATTTTGACCAAGCTAAAGAGCTGGTTGGCGATCACAAACCGGGTGGTGTTTATCGCGGTGGTAAGTACGGTGCTTATGAAGGCGCAACTCGTGTCCCAACGATTGTTTATTGGAAAGGCAAAATCCAACCAACTGAATCAGACGCTTTGATCTCACAAATGGATCTATATGCTTCTTTTGCAAAGCTGATCAATGCACCACTTGCAGAAGGTGAGGCTCAAGATAGCCATGATTTCTTAGACGTGTTTATGGGTAAGTCCCACACCGCGCGTGAGTATCTGATTGAAGAGTCAGTAGGTACTACATCACTGCGTTACAAAAACTGGAAGTTGATTGATAAAGCCAGCAAGATCCCAGATTGGATTGCCGATAAAAAGATGGATGTAGGTTTCAGTAATGAACCACAGTTATTTGATCTATCAAAAGATCCAAGTGAGAAGAATGATATCGCTGCTGAGCACCCAGAATTGGTGAAGCAATTGCAGCAGAAGATCCAAGATATTAAGCAGAACGGGTATTAAATCTTCTGAATGTGCATTGAGTAGCGAAAAAGTAAGAGTGTGAACGACAACAGAAACGCACATTCTTGTGCTGACGACCGTGACATCCTGTCACGGACGGTTGTCTTACCACACTATTACTCATTCATTAGGCAGCCATCACTTTTTGCATCATTTTTATTTATAGATCTTGAAGAAACCGATTAGATCGTGGCAGATAATAGTTATCGTAATTCAGCGACATCACCACTTGCTTGCTCCTGCCGATAATTTCATTTCTTGGCACAAAGCCAATCATTCGTGAATCGGCACTGTGATCTCGATTGTCTCCAAGGACGAGATAGTGCCCATGTGGAACAGTAACACTGTGAAAACTAGAATATTGTGAATTTGCTTTATCGGTTCTAATTTTATGCTTTATCCCCAATAAATTTTCTTGTCTGTCATTTACTGAGCCGTTACTCAAAATGGTTTGATAAGGCAATGGTTGACCATTGATAATCAATTGATTTTCTTTTAATTCAATCACATCACCAGGTATGCCAATTACCCGTTTTATCAGCCTTTCATCAGCCACTTTTGATTCAAAGATAATAATGTCACCACGCTGTGGATCAGACATTTTATAAAGCGAAGTGTGAGTGAAGGGTATACGGATATCATAAGCCATTTTATTGGCTAAAATTCTGTCACCTTCCAATATGGTGGGTTTCATTGAGCCTGTTGGTACGGTATACCAATCGGCCACCGCACTACGAAATACACTCATTAGAACAAGAAAAATGAACAAGCCTCTATTATCTTTGAAGCTTTTAAGTAGCCAGCTTTTCATACAAATCCTTTTTGTGGTTGAGCAAGTGGCTTGTGGAAGGGAGTTTAAGTCCTCCCCGCATCAACTGAAATACACTGCCCAGTAATTAACGTACTTTGGTTTGACGCTAAAAAAAGCGCTAAGTTCGCAACATCTTCGGGTTGAATGCGTTTTTTTATGGCTAAATGCTCCATCCATTTTTGTTCTTGCTCATCCGTCAGCCAAGAATCGAGTTGTTTTTGAGTCGCCACCCAGCCCGGAAGAATGGCATTAACTCGAATATTATCTTTGCCAAAATCTTTAGCGAGTGCTTTGGTCATCCCCATTAATCCTGCTTTAGCGGTAATATAAGGTGCCATATTTTCCATGCCAATTAAGGCATTGATGGAACCAAAATTAATGATGCTGCCGCTTTGCTGAGACTGCATTATTTTGTATGCGGATTGAGCCGCAGTAAAAGCAGGAGTTAAGTTTATATTTAAACTATCGTTCCATTGTGCGAGTGTGATATCAGAAGTATCGAATCGAGTATCATCAGCGGCACAATTGATCAATACATCAAAACCACCAAAATGTTGTTGGGCATCAGTAATGGCTTGTCGTAATTCATGGGTATGGCTAATGTCTAATTGACGAAACCAAATATCCTGCTTTTTTTCAGAGAAGGCTTCTACTAAATCAACAGCGGCTTCAAGGTTTATATCGACAAAAGCGACCTTCGCGCCTTGCTGTAAAAAAGCACGGATCACAGCTGCACCTATTCCTGATGCACCGCCCGTAATAAAAACGGTCTTGTTGGTTAAACAATGATATTGAGTTGTTGCTACCACTAACTTACCCATTCGCTAAATTTAACTTATTAAGATTACATTTTTTACTCTATGGCTTAATGACTTTGCAAGTGGATAACAAAAAATAACCGCAGTTTTGCTGAAAAAACACTCATAAAATAAACGGCATGGTGTTCACATAGACAATCTTGTAGATTGAGGTATAGTGAGCAAACTCAAATTCTGTTGATTTTTTGTTAAGTTAAGTCTTAGTGTTAGTGTACAATAGCCGACCTTTATTTTGAGTATCAAAGAGATATTGGTACTAAAGTAGGGGATTTAACTGTAGCTTTGTGGTTGTACCAGAGATTAACACTACAGTTGACTCAAAAATTAACGTAAGATATTTTCTCGATTGAGTTACGGCAAATCAGATTTCATTTAAGTCCTGTGCAATCATTGACAGGTAATTGAATAATAAATAACAAAGCATCAAATAAGAGCTGGATATGGCTACAAATATAAAGCATAACTTAACCTATCAATTGACGCATGATTTAGGTAAAGCAATTGTAACAGGGACTTATAAGGTTAATGAAAGTTTGCCCACAGAGGCAGAATTGTCTGTGGAATATGATGTTAGTCGCAGCGCAACACGAGAAGCAGTTAAAATGCTCTCGGCAAAAGGTTTGATCACATCAAGACCGAAAAAAGGGATCACGGTATTACCAGAAGAAAGCTGGAATATGTTTGATACCGATGTTTTGGGGTGGATCTTGAGCAGTAACCCATCACTGAAAGTATTGAAATCATTTACCGAAGTTCGCGCTGCCATTGAACCGAGTGCAGCAGCACTAGCAGCAGTCAATGCGACTGATGAAGAAATTGCTGAAATCGCCTATGCACTCGAACGCATGAAAGCCGCAGAAACAGGCTTAGATGATCCTTTAGATTCCGATATCGCCTTCCATACTGGTTTGTTAAAAGCCAGTGGTAATCCGTTTATTATTCAATTAACGGATTTTATTAGTACTGCGCTTAAAGTCAGTATTCGTTATACCAATGCAACGAAAGGTGCGACTGGCGATATTGAAGCGCATACACAGATTTTGAATGCGATTAAATCGGGTGAGCCTGATACAGCACGACAATGTGTGAAAGAGATTTTGGACGAAGCAATAGAGCTGATTAATTCTAATCTGTAGCTTTTAATCTTTTTTATCAGTTAGAAAAAAAGAGGCTCATATTTCTGTGGGAGAATATAGAAATAAGAGCCTCAAACAGGGTAAACGTTGCTTAAAACGAGTTATTGTTCAAACTGATACTCACCTTTCTTAAAGGTATATTTCTTACGTAAAGCTTTATTCCAAACGAGTTTTTCTTTACTTCTAGAGCGCTTAGATTTTGGGATCCCCATTACGGCACCATTATCAAAGCAGAACACCATTTGTAATTTACCGCTAGATTGCTCTGGTTCGTTGATGACGCATGTAAATTTTCCGCCTTCCTTAATGTCACAAACGTACATTTTTTGCCAGTAAGCACTTTTTATCGAGTTTGGCGTATCAGCAATCACAACACTGTGTGCAGGGTAGTCGGTTTTTAACTGGCCTTTGACAATGATTTGGTTTTTGCTTTTGTCAAAATGCGCTTGATAGTCATTAAGTGAAAAATTGATTTTTTTATCTATGTCTTTGTCTGTGCCTGTAAATACAGGATTTTTCCATAACATGGCCGAAGATGCTTTGGATAAATAGACACGTTCATCACCATTATTTAATTGCTTATAGCGCTTATTTACGGGTCCCATTAAAGAGTTACCTAAGCCATCTTTGATATGTGGGCCATTGTGAGGTAAGCCTAATGCGTGTCCCATTTCATGGACTACCGCTTTCAGTAAGAAAGCATCGGCGGTGCCTTTAGCGGCTAATGAGCCATTGACATCAATATTGCCGTTAACATCTTTAAACCCTGCACGAGAGAACCCTCCCTGAAAATCACCACCGCCAACATAAGCGCCTTTTTTTATTTTTTTAGGGTAATAAAATGCCCACCAAAATTGATGATCTTTTGGCAAATCGTATTGCTTTGAAGTCTGAGCAATTACCGACTTTTTATAAAAGCCATAGTTTTCGTATTTTTTACTGGCATGCGTATAACGGCCTTCTACATAATTGATCTTAACGTCACCGTTTGCATTACGATTTAGTTTAAAAGGCTGTGCAACGGGATAGCCCCAATAGTGCATCCAGTGGTTAAAAAACTTTTCGCTAATATCGGCAACTTCGTTTAGACGCTGCTCGGTTTTTTGTGGCGCTGTTTGTCCTTTGGGGGTAAACATGACCATGTGGATCAAGCTATCATTTTTAGCCTGACTTTGTTCGGCAGCTAAGCCAATGTGACTCATTAATAATGAACAGCAACCGATAGCAATTGAGCTTAATTTGGTTTTCATTTTAAGTACCTTCATTATCTTTTTCTGTAATCAGGGCGGCCTTTTTCTGGCACTACGGCTTGAGTGTCTTTACGCCATTGGATAAGTTCATCCTGTAGTTTTTTGGCAACCTTCGGATATTGGCTGGCGAGATTTTGGCTTTCGCTGAGGTCTTGTTTAACGTTATACAGTTCAAGGTGTCCATCATCGAAATATTCAATGAGCTTCCAATCGCCTGAGCGAATGGCACTGGCTGGCTTGCCTCTCCACCCCGTATTGGCATTTTTGCTTAAAGGCTCAGGCGTATAGTTTTGTAAGCCTTTTCCTGAAAGGTAAAGTGGGTAATGCCAAAATAATGAACGTGATTCTACGTCTTGCCCTTTCAGAGCAGGCAGAATGCTGATGCCATCTAATGGCTGCTTAACTTTTGATAATGATGTTTTGGCAATATCAGCAAACGTTGGCAGCATATCAACGGTATTGATTGGGGTTGATGATTTGCTGTTGGGTTTGATGGTTCCTGTCCAGCGAGCGGCAAATGGGACACGAATACCGCCTTCATACAGTGAGCCTTTACCACCACGTAATGGCGCATTGATGGAGATATTATTCAGACCGCCATTGTCAGAGGTATATATCACAAGGGTGTTTTCATCAAGTTGATAGTGATCCAATGTTTTCAACACTCGACCTACACCTGTATCAACTGCTTCAACCATCGCCGCATACGTTGGGTTGTATTTGCGACCACTGCTGTGAAGAGGGTGATCTTTAAGCTTGTTTTTGTACTTTTTGACGACTTTAGGATCGGCCACTAACGGAATATGAACATCCCAATACGACATAAACAAGAAGAAAGGCTTATCTTTATTCTGTTTAATGAAATTGACACTGGCATCGGTGATACGAACGGATGCATCGGCATCGTTATAATATTTGCCCTCTGGGCCTGCGATACCATCACTACTACTGATATCAAAGCCTTGGGTATCTTTTCCAACGTGCCATTTCCCAAAACGAGCACTGGTGTATCCCGCCTGCTTTAGCACTTCAGCGACACTGGTGGTACTTGGGGTTAAATCATTTAATACTTCAAATGGGCGAGGGCCTGATTTAAAGCCAAAAGATTTAAGGCGCTTGTCATCCAATACCACTTTGAGTTTCATTAAGCGTGGATCGCCTTTCGATGCCGCACCTGGCGTATAGATCTTATGTCTTGGGGTGTAGCTACCCGAAATAAATGATGCACGAGTTGGTGCGCAGTTTGGGCCAGCGCTATAGGCATCGGTAAAGGTCATGCCTTCACTAGCAAGTCGGTCAATATTAGGCGTTTCATAGAATTCTGCGCCATTAAAGCCAACATCTTTCCAACCTTGATCATCCGCCAGAATAAAGATGATATTGGGTTGTTTTTCAAATGTACTAGGCGCTTTGGTTGCCGCAACACTGGGGAAGAGGCTACAAGACAGAATGAAACTGCCTAATGAAAGCGCGAGAGTTTTTGTATTTAGCTTCATGCTTATTTGCTCTTATTCAAATATTTATCGCGTAACTTTGTTCTGCGAGATTCAAGCTTGTATGACTGCCCTTCAATAAAGACCGCATCAGCATTAGTGGTTATTTCTAAAGGATCGCCATCCCAAATCACAAAATCAGCCACCTTGTTCTTGCTTAACTCTCCAACCTTATTGAGGTTAAAGATTTTGGCAGGGTTGGTGGTGATGGCTTTGAGCGCACTGGCATGGGATAAGCCATGTGCAACAGCGATCCCCGCTGACTGTCTGACTAAGAACGCGCGTTGATTGCTGTTCTCATAAGTAAAGGCAAACAAGACGCCAGCTTTATCCAATAGTGCGGCATTGTCGTATCGAGCGCCAAGCTTATCAAAATCCACAGGACGATTTTCTTGAGGGTTGATAAGCACTGGAATGTCAGCATTAGCAAGTTCGCTTGCGACTTTCCAGGCTTCGGCTGCACCTGTGATCACCAGCTTAATGTCGTATTGCTGTTTAAACTTGATGGCTTGCAGTAGCTCAATAGCATTATTGACTTCTAACAGCAGTGGTTTATCGCCTTGGATCACAGGAAACAACGCCTGCATATTACGTGGGCTTAGAGTAAATGAACGAGTATCTTTACCTTTCTTTACAGCGGATTGATGTTTTTTAAAATAATGGACTTCATCCATGATGCGATAAAGGCGTTCCCAAGCGATATTACGATTTCCAATGCCTTTTAAGCTGGCTTTCATCGGCCCTTGAGAAAGCAGGGTGTTGTGATCGCCACTAAGTTTAATCACGACACCTGTTCCATGGAAAAGCTTACCTGAGCTTGTGGGTACAGTGACGGCTCGAGTGATACCATGGCGACGGTTTTCAGCAATGGCTATTGCATTATGGTTAAATGCATAATCAATGCGATAAGCCGCGTTTAGATCGCTGCCTTTGGCACTTTGAACATCGGCGGTTGGATTACCGGGTAAGTCAAATAAACCGATTTGGCTGGCTGGATAAATAATTCCAGCGGTAATGTGTTTACCTGTAGCATCAATGCGCTTTGCTTGACTTGGAATGCTAATGTTCTTGCCTACCGCTTTGATGTTGCCATCTTCAATCAATAGGATGCCATTGGTGATGACACCTTTATTTGATGACGTGTGGATGGTAGCGCCTGTCACAGCGAGTGTTTCGGATAGGCTTTGCTGGCTATAAATACTAGTGAATAACACAGAAAGACTAAGCAGTAATGGTTTGTTAAGTTTCATCTTATCGGGTCCCATGTTATTCGTTAATCCCTAATTCAAAATCACTTTGGATCTTGTTGAAGTTGGCTTTTCTATCGAACATGAGATTACCGTCTATGTAGACCTGCTCGGCTAAGGTATAGCTACTGAAGGGATCACCGCTCCACAGTACAACGTCAGCGTTTTTGCCTTTTTCTAATGAGCCAGTTACCTCATCAATGCCTAAGATTTTAGCGGCATTTAAGGTCAACCAACTAAAGGCTTGTGCTTTAGAAATATCAAGCCCGACTTTGTTACCATCTGCCCATGCTTTAGCGGCTTCTTGATTGAGCTTTTGAACTTGTGTCGCAGAATCGGAATGCACTACGGCACAGGCACCTTGGCTGGCTACCATAGGCACATTTTCATCAATGGCATCAAAAGATTCCATTTTAAAGCCCCACCAATCAGCCCACATGGCTGAGCAAATGTTTTCTTTTGCAAGCGTGTTAGCAATTTTGAAGCTTTCTACGGCATGATGAAAGGCTGTGATTTTGTAATCGAATTCTTTACTGAGGTTGATCATCGAGTTCATTTCATCAGCTCGATAGCAATGAATATGCACTAGAATCTCATCGTCCAGTACGCCGACAAGCGTATCGAGTGCGACATTGCGGGCTGGTGGTGTCGCCTGTTTTCCAGCCTTTAATGCACGTTCATAATTTTGCCATCTCTGTTTATAGGCTTTGGCGTCTTGCCATGCTTTGCGATAACCTGCCATATTGCCCATGCTGGTTTTAGGGCCACCTTTATTTCCATAGGTGCGTTTTGGGTTTTCACCGCAAGCCATTTTTATGCTGTAGGGAGCGTTCGGAAACTTCATGCCTTCACGACTAATGCTAGGCACATTTTTAATGGTTACGCCGCGACCACCAAATAGGTTGGCTGAGCCGGGAAGCACTAGCATTGTAGTGATGCCACCTTCTAAAGCGCGTGAAAATTCAGGAGCTTGTGGCCAAATAGAATGCTCTGCCCACACTTCAGGAGTGACAGGTTTCGTCCACTCGTTACCCTCTTTTTGTGATTTATGATTTGGTGATGAAAACAGTCCTAAATGAGAGTGGGCATCAATAATGCCAGGCGTTAGCCATTTTCCTGTGCCATCTATTTTTTTTGCATTATTCGGGATCTGAATATTTTTTCCTAACTCTACAATTTTGCCTGCTTTCATTACGATGCTGGCATTATTAATTTGCTCACCAGCACCCGTTAGCACGGTCGCATTGGTTATGGCGATTAATTGCGAAGGCTCAGGAGAATAAGTACTTGGATAAGGATTTTTGTTGATTGTGTGAGCGTAAGCTTGTGGGGCTAATAAGCTGGCGGCTACAGCAATCGTTTGCCACCGTACATTTAATTGTTTTAGTTTTTTTAGTAATGGCATTGTAAATATAACGTTAAAAGGTGGAAAGAAAAGAGCCTAATGCTAGGCATTAGGCTCTGTGTTGGTTAGAACTTATAAGTAACACCAAGTACGGCACGTCTATCGTTGATGGCGAAATCACGAGGACGGTATTCATCTTGGTAATAAGTGTGTACTTCTTTGTTGTTGATGTTCTTAAGACTCAACTTCACTTTAAATTTCTTAGTTAACTTGTAGTTGAATGAAGCATCTAACACGCCGCCACCAGAGTTAAACAGTGGCTTGCCTGCAACGATTGAGTCAAAGTACTTTTCACGCCAGTTCCAAGTTAAGCGAGCTGAGAACTTATCATCTTCGTAGATACCAGCAAGATTGTAACTGCTCTTAGACAAGTCTTGCAGAGGTAAGTCTAGACCTTCGATTGGCGATGGTGCTTCAGAGTCGATGAAAGTAGCGTTGGCTTTTAGACCAAAGTTTTGCCAAATACCAGGTAGGAAATCAAAGAATTGCTGATAAGAAGCCGCGAAGCCTTTAAGCTTACCTTTTTCACCGTTAACACGACGAGTCGTTAGGAACTCTTCACCGAAGAAGGTTTCGTTCTCAGAAACTTTGACTAAGAAACCATCCACTTCTTTGTAGAAGAAAGTACCTGTCAATGCTGTTGAGTCATTTACATACCATTCAACACCAATATCAAAGTTATCGGCCGTGAAGGCTTTTAGATCAGGGTTACCCGCATTTGCCGTATTGTTACCATAGTTCAGACGAACGCCAGGTGCTAAATCTGCAAAGTTAGGTTGAGACATTACGCGAGAAGCAGCAAAACGGATTAATACATCATCGCTGACTTCAAATTTAACGTTAACTGATGGTAAGAACGTAGTTTCGTCGTTCTCAGAATTGCTAGGTACGTACTCATTATCTTTGTTAAGGATCAGACCTTCACCATCACGTTTGGTGTCAACCATACGTAAGCCGAAGTTACCGCTGTATGGAACGCTACCGATTTCGCTTTCAAAATTAGCTTGAACATATGCCGCAAGGGTTTTTTCGGTAATATCAAAACGAAGGTTATTCGCTGGTGCTTCAGATGTGGCTTTTAACCCTAATGTACTACGTACTAATGCATCTTCACCGCGGATACCATCCATATCGCCAATAACGAAACCTGAAGGCAAGCCCGCTTCACCGTCATAAAAGTCAGAATCAGACAGCATGAATAAGTGATCTAGCTCTGAGCCCTCGATACCAAATTTAAACGGCTTTTTCTTGCTGCCTCTTTTTAGAAGGTCAAAACCAGAACGCTCTGCATCACGTACAGTGTAGCGGAAGCCTGTTTCAACTGATTGGAAAAAATCACCATTGATATCGTAAGTTAAGTCAGCTCTGAATGCGGTTTCATCACTTTTGGTTTTAGTGATTTGATCACGGAACTGATCGATGGCGAAATAACTTTTCTGATTGATGTTTGTTGGTACGGAAACATTTGGTGCTGAGCTGTTCGCGCCAGAGTAATCAACCGTAATTTCATCCGCTTTATTCGTGTCAGTTAGACGAAGGTTAGTGAAGGTATTATCACTTTCACTGCTTACATAACTGGCTTGAAGCTCTAAGGTGAAATCCCCGATAAAGTATTCGGCACCCAATGCGATATCATAGGTTTTTGTCTCACGTTCTTCGATTTGAGACAAAGACTGCATGGTTGGGTTAGTAAAGGTGATTTTGGTAACGTCTAAATTTGGGTTATCAAAGCTTGCTTCTTTGACTTTGGTACCAAACTTATAGTTAAGGGCATTACGACGAGTATCTTCGCTAAAATCAATATAGCCAAAATCTAAGAAGTAATGAGAATCTTCGTTCGGATCCCAGTCTAAACGTGCAACAATGTTATTACGCTTAGTTTCTTCTGTACCGTATACAAAGCCACCACCAGCAGAACGTTTAGCACCATCTTTACCACCAGCAATATCAACAGTAAACGGCAGAGTACGTTGGCGATCGAAACGGGTATTACGAGTTTGGTGGTTGAAAGCGAGTAGAGCACCAAATTCGCCGTATTCTGTGTCAAACGAATCGCCAACCATGCCAGAAATTTTTGGTGCCCACTTTTCAGAAAGATCCGCATACTGAGCTTGAACGTTGATAGAGCCTTTTTGATTATTGAAGTTAGTCGTTTTTACACGTTGCAGATCTAGTGTACCTGCAATACCACCTTCAATTTGGTTGGCTTGTGGTGACTTATACACCTTAATGCCTGACAAGCTTTCAGATGGAATGTCTTTAACATTGATGTTACGACCAATACCAGTAAACATGGTACGACCATTCATGGTCGTAATGCTTCGACCTAAACCACGGATCGAGATTTCACTACCTTCACCCGTTTGGCTGCGACCAATTTGAATACCAGGGAGACGCTGTAGCGTTTCAGCAATATTTGAGTCAGAAAACTTACCAATATCTTCAGCGACAATAACATCAACCACCTGATTTGACTCACGCTTGTCACGTAGGCCAGATTCTAATGCGGACTTAATGCCTGAAACTTGGATGCGTTCTACATCGTCATTTTTCTTGTTGGCTTTTTTTTGGCTTTCTTCTCTTTGTTCTGCGATTGTGTTACTCACTTCCTGCGCGATCAAAGACGGTGTAAACCCTAAGCTTATGAGTGTTGCCCCTATGAGCAGCTTGCGGTTCGATGTCAAAATTTTTCTCCTTTTATTGTTTTTATCAGATCAAGGGTTAACGTTTTACTTCTCAAAGCCGCGAGGCAACCATTTGAGTACAAAGCTTACGATGTCTATAAGTGCATAGGATACTGCCGCAAATATAGGCTACACGACCTATAGTGACCTGAATATACAAATATATAACATATCGGTTAATTATAATAAATATGCTAAATAGGCTTTATTTTTAGGTAAAAAGTCATTTTTTTTCAGGTTAAACGATTAACCTTATATGTATCAATGTGTTAGTGTGTGTTTTGTAACTTGTAAGTAAATTTATTTTTTTAACAATAAAAATTGAAATGTTAATAAATTCACCTCTAGGTTAAATTTTTAAGGGGGTATTTATTAATCAACGAATTTCGAAAAATTAGCTGAATGAATATTCAAATTTCCTATTTATATGATTTAATAGGGGTTCAAACAAAGGAGAATAATAATGAAAAAACTGGCACGATGCCTTGCGCTATGCACACTTATTGCTGCAGGTGCTCAAGCTTCACAAATGAAAGTGGTGATCTTGGGAACAGGAACGCCTAATCCTGATCCTGAACGCTCTGGCCCTGCACTGGCTGTGATCAAAGATAATCAATCTTATCTGATTGATGCGGGTCCTGGTGTGGTGCGTCGAGCAGAGTCTGCTAGACAAAAGCACAACATACCAGCCCTAGCCGCCAGTCAACTTCAAACGGCATTTTTGACTCACTTACATACCGATCATACCGTTGGTCTACCTGATTTACTTTTTACCTCTTGGACATTAGAGCGACCAGTTCCTTTAGCCGTTTATGGTCCTGAAGGCACCAAGAAGATGATGACCCATCTACAAAAAGCCTATCAACAAGATATTCATATACGGTTAAATGGGTTGGAGCCCGCAAACGAGCAAGGTTATAAAGTCGATGTCACAGAGTTTGAAGGTGCAAAACCTTTATTGAAGAAAGGTGATTTTAAAGTCACTGCAATCCCTGTGCTTCACGGTTCTTGGCAGCATTCGTTTGGTTATAAATTTGAAGACGGTAAGCGTAGCATTGTGATTTCTGGCGATGCTCGCCCAAGTCCTGAATTGATTAAAGCCGCAAAAGGAGTGGATGTGCTGGTACATGAAGTGTACTCGACGGAAGGGTTTAAAACTCGTCCACCAGTATGGCAGAAATATCACTCGTCTTTCCATACTTCGACTAAAGAATTGGCTGAGATTGCGAAGAAAACCCAACCGAAATTATTAGTGCTTTACCATCAGCTATATTGGGGGACAACTGATGCGGATTTGATCAAAGAAATTCGTAAGTATGGTTACAAAGGTAAAGTGGTATCGGCAGCTGATTTGGATATGTATTGATTTATAAGATTGAATCAATTTATAGACTTGTATATTGAATAATACCATTCACATTAATTAACTGTGTTTATAGAGAAGCGTTAGCAAAGGAAATACAAGGCGCAATGATGAGTCATAGCCGTTGCTATGGTGAGGAATTGCAACGACGTAGTTGCAAAGCTAAGGCTTAATTCTAAAGGCATAGTTAATTAGTACGAATGGTATAATAGGTAGCTCGTGAAATAGAGCTACCTTTTGTTTATTAGCTCTGCAATAACTGCTTTTCTACAAACTGCCATTGCTCAGGAAATTGAGCTGTTGGTTTTTGCTTAAAATCGCTACGAACAAATTGAGCGATTCTACCTTCTGCAATTGCCAACAATAGATTGGCTAATACTGCTTCATCAATTTGAAAACCTTGGCCTTCACGCAAGGTTTTTTCGCGTAAGATTTGCTTTAGATGGGTTTCAATCTTAGAGAAAAGGGCGTTGATACGATCGCGTAGGCGCTCATTTTCACCTAATAGAGCATCACCATTCAACAGGCGTGAAATGCCTGGGTTTCGCTCTGCAAACATTAATACCAATTGTAGTAATAATTGGCAGCGTTTCATGGTGTCTTTCTCTTCATCCATAATCAGATTTATGCGAGTGAGTAAAGACTCTTCCATAAACTCAATTAAGCCTTCGTACATTCTGGCTTTACTTGGAAAGTGACGATAGAGCGCTGCCTCGGATACACCCACCTCTGCGGCTAATTTAGCGGTGGTGATCCTCTGCCCTGGATTGGTTTCTAGCATATGAGCTAAACATTCAAGAATATGTTGCTTGCGGCTTTTTTTCTTTGGTTCTGCCATTTTGTATTCCTACTGCACCTGTTTTGTTACCTAACCTCAGTTCTGTATAAAGAAGCCAGTAACATTATGATTTACATTGTAAAACTTAAATTCTATCTACAGTGCTGCTAATTTTGTGTAGTTCAAGGCAGAACAGTTCGTAATAGCCTGCCTATTTCGTGCTGTTCTAACACAGAAATACTCATAAGTAGCTGTGCTGTAGAGGTTGAGTTATGCAGAACTGAGGTTACTTAGTCCCAGAGTGACCAAAGCCACCTTCGCCACGTTGTGAACTGTCAAATTCATCCACTAATTTAAATTCAGCTTGAACCACAGGCACAAACACCAGTTGCGCTAGACGCTCACCAATTTCTAAGGTGAAAGATTCATTTGAGCGATTCCAGCATGACACCATCAATTGACCTTGATAGTCAGAATCGATGAGACCAACCAGATTACCCAGAACAATCCCTTTTTTATGTCCTAAACCAGAGCGAGGAAGGATCACGGCAGCCAATCCTGGATCGGCCAAATGAATAGCAATACCTGTTGGGATCAATTGAGTTTCGCTAGGTTCAATCACTATTTCAGTGTCAATCATGGCTCGTAAATCCATGCCTGCACTACCAACGGTAGCGTAATCAGGTAGGGGATATTCAGAACCGATACGAGGGTCGAGAATTTTCAGTTCAATGGGAGTTTTCATTGTGATCCATTCTTTCAATGATAAGTTGCAATAGTTGCTGAGCTAATTCGGTTTTGCTGGTCGTGGGTAAACTTTGTTGACCATCCGTCCATATAACATGTAGAGCATTGTTATCGGCATTAAAGCCTTGTCCTTGGATTGCCACGTCATTCGCCGCAATCATATCAAGATTTTTGCGTTCGAGTTTACCTTTAGCATATTCAATGACATTACTGGTTTCAGCTGCAAAGCCAACCGTGAAGGGCTTATCTTTTAAATTTGCCACTGTTGCCAAAATATCGGGATTTCGGGTTAACTCTAGTTGCATTGTTTCAGCTGATTTTTTTATTTTATCAGTGGCTACTTGTTCAACTTTATAATCAGCAACGGCAGCGCAGCCAATAAAAATGTCTTGCTCTTTAATGTCAGATAAAACAGATTCAAGCATATTTTCAGCGCTATCAACATCAACTCGATTAACATGAGTGGGAGTATTAAGTGCAACTGGACCTGAAACTAAGGTGACATTAGCACCAAGTGCTTGGGCGGCCTGAGCAATGGCATAGCCCATTTTTCCTGAGCTATGGTTCGATAAGAAGCGCACAGGGTCAATAGCCTCACGAGTTGGCCCAGCTGTGATCATCACATTTTTTCCCTGTAGAGGTAAATATTCAGAAGCTTTAAAAAAGTCACAAGCTAATGCTGTGATGTCTAAAGGCTCTAACATTCTGCCTGGACCGACTTCACCACAAGCTTGGCTACCTGACGCAGGCCCCCAAATATGAACATCTCTTTGTTTCAATGTGTTTAGATTATCTTGAGTCGCTGCATGAACATACATTTGTTGATTCATTGCTGGGCAAATCGCCACAGGTGACTCTGTAGCAATGCATAGGGTTGTGATCAGTTCATCGGCCATTCCTGCCGTTAATCTTGCGATGAAATTGGCAGTAGCAGGTGCGATAATGACTAAATCTGCCCAGCGAGCTAACTCAATGTGTCCCATTGCGGCTTCAGCAGAAGGATCGAGAAGGCTATCGGAAACAGGATAGCCTGAAAGCGCTTGCAGCGTTAATGGCGTGATAAATTCCTTGGCACTTTGGCTCATTACCACTCGAACATCGGCACCTTGCTCTTTCAGCTTTCTTACTAAGTCTGCACTTTTATAGGTGGCAATGCCACCACAGATCCCAACGAGAATTTTTTTATGGCTCAGCTTCATGTAAGTGATCACTAACTAAAAAATATGGAGTAACCATATCATAGACTCAAAAGCCCTAAAAGTGATGGATTTGTCTTGAAAAACCTAATGGAATCCAAAGCGCTTCGTGGTTGCTATAGCCATTGGGTGTTTGTATTTTATTGTTTATAAAATAAATTTTGTCATAATGGCTTTTCTCAAAACCTGTGATCAAGGACGAATATGGGAATTAATCATTGGCCATCAGGAGAAGGCCCAAGAGAGAAATTATTAGCCTTTGGTGCTTCTAGGCTGTCGGATGCTGAGTTATTAGCCATTATCTTGCGAAACGGCAATAAAAACATGGATGCTGTGGAATTGTCACGACAACTTTTACAAGAATTTGGCGGGCTTAGGCAATTATTCTCTGCTTCTTTCAAACAGATCTGTCGACTTCCGGGAGTGGGACCTGTAAAATACGCCCAGTTGCAAACCGCGGCAGAATTGTCGAAGCGCATTGCGCAGCAAAGTTTGCATCGAGGTCCCGTATTATCCAGTCCCGATGTGACTCGAGATTATTTAATACGCCAATTATCGGATCGGAATTATGAAGTTTTTGCCGTGCTGTTGTTGGATAGCCAGCACAGAGTGATTCAATTTGTTGAATTATTCCGCGGCACTATAAATGCGGCATCAGTATATCCACGGGATATAGTGGGACTGGTGCTAGAAAAAAACGCAGCAGCTGTGATTGTTTGTCATAATCACCCTTCTGGGGTGGCGGAGCCGAGTCAGGCCGATAAGCGCATCACTGAGCGCATTCATTCTGCCTTATCTACCATAGACGTAGCTTTGCTGGATCATTTGGTAGTGGGCGACAGAGACATCGTATCGTTTGCTGAACGTGGATGGCTCTAAAAATAAGACGAATGCGGTGAAATTAACCAAGAAGATGAAAAATTCTTGATCTCACCCTATGAATCGTGTATAAAATGCGCCCTCTTTGTGCCTCGGGCGACGGCCATACGAGGCACATAAATGCTCGAGCGTTAAAATTGTTTTTTGGAGAAGATTGACATGTCAAGAGTATGCCAAGTAACTGGCAAGCGTCCGATGGTTGGTAACAATCGCTCGCACGCAAAAAACGCGACTCGTCGCCGCTTTTTGCCGAACCTACAAAGCCACCGTTTCTGGTTAGAATCAGAAAAGCGCTTTGTTAAATTACGTGTATCTACTAAAGGTATGCGCATCATCGATAAGAAAGGTATCGAAGTTGTTGTTGCTGAACTTCGTAACCGTGGCGAGAAGGTGTAATAGAAAATGGCTAAAGCTAAAGGTAATCGCGAGAAGATCAAATTAGTTTCAAGCGCTAAAACTGGTCATTTCTACACGACTGAAAAGAACAAGCGTAACATGCCTGAGAAAATGGAAATCAAAAAATTTGATCCAGTAGTTCGCAAGCACGTTATCTACAAAGAAGCAAAAATTAAGTAATTTGTTTTTTTGAACTGTTCTAAAGCCTCGACATTGTTCGAGGCTTTTTTTTGTTCAAAATTTTGTTAAGGTTAATATATCTGTTAGGCATAAAAGGATTTTTGCCATGGCTCCCCTCACTTTTTCACTCGCCCCATTAAGCACTATCGGCATTATCTGGTTTGTTGGCTTATTTCTGCTGCTTTGGTATGTATTAATAAAAACCGCTTCAGCGGATGGCTTTTTTAAGTACTTGTGGGTGTTGCCTATAGCGGTGTTAGTTAGCGCCTTAGGTTATACCTTTGTAAAGACATGGGACTCAACGTTGAGTATTGAAAATAAGCAATTAACCTTGTCTATCCCTTTTTATGGCAAATCTTGGCCTTTAGATGACGTTGATTGGTCCAAGGTTAAATTGGTTGATTTAGAGCAAGAGTCCCTGTTAGAAATCAGCCATCGAGAAAATGGCGTTGGCTTACCAGAGTTTAGTTTGGGCTACTTTCGCTTAAAGCACGCCTTTGACGGTAAAACCAAAGCACTGTTAGCGGTAACGGATGCACGCCATGTATTGGTATTACCGACAAAGAATGTCGTAGTGATGGTCAGTATCAAAAATCCTCAGCAAGCATTACTGCTGTTGACGCCGTTTACGAGTGAGGAGCAGATCTGATACAAAAATAATTAGAGCAAGCCAAATAAAACCAAACGTTGTGGCTTTTTCAGCTGTGAAGGGCTCATGATATAAAAAGGTCGCCAGAATGAACATTAAGCTAGGGCCAATGTACTGGAAAAAGCCCAGCATAGATAATGGGATTCGAATTGCCGCTCCGGCAAAGCACAACAAAGGTACAGAGGTGACAATGCCTGCCATCAATAAAATAAAGTTGGTATCAAGAGGGTGATCCATAAAGGCCACATCATGAACCGCAAATTGGTAAAACACATATCCAATGACCACTGGAAGTAATAAAGCCGTTTCTACCAGTAACCCTGTTTTTGCATCGACATTGGCTTTTTTACGCACCAGACCATAAATGGCAAAAGAGCTCGCTAATGCAATAGAAACAATGGGAATAGAACCAAAAGAAATGAGCTGGATAACCACCCCTATTACAGCAAGTGTAACCGCAACCCATTGTAATTTTCTTAATCGCTCGCCAAGAAATAACATTCCGAGTACAACGTTAAACAGTGGGTTAATAAAGTAACCTAAGCTGGCATCCAGCATATGCTCATTATTAACGGCCCAAATAAACAACAACCAGTTAAAAGCAATCAATACAGAGGTACAAGCCAGAACCAGTAGCTTTTTAGGTTTTCGAAAAAGTTGCCTAAATTGGCTAAAGCCTCCAATAAATGACATCAAAACGATCATAAACACAAAAGACCATATTACTCGGTGCAATAGAATTTCAGTGGCGGGGACTGATTCTAGTAATTTGAAGTAAATAGGCGCAATGCCCCAAAGCACATAAGCACATACGGCCAGTGCTATTCCTTTTTGGTGTTCGTTTTGAGTCATAAATGAAGGTGTTAGATGGAAAGAAATAGAATTGTAAGGGGGAGTGTCTTATCCGACAAGGAAATTAATTTTCCAAGACAAGATTGATGCAGTTGATTAGAATAATGGTTCTGATGCGCTTATTACAAATACTCAATGGAACCAGCACAACAATTGGATAGCTCCTGCTCTCTTCACTCTTGTCTCAACGAAGTCTTTGGCTATCGTTCATTTCGTGATGGTCAACAACAGGTGATAGAGCATGTGTTGTCTGGTCAGGATGTCATGGCAATTATGCCAACTGGTGGCGGCAAAAGTTTATGTTACCAAGTTCCAGCGTTGTTATTGCCGGGTTTAACCATTGTAGTTTCTCCATTGATTTCTTTAATGAAAGATCAAGTAGACAGTTTGCTGCAAACGGGCGTAGCGGCGGCTTATTTGAACTCGTCTTTAGGTCGTGAACAGATTAACGATATTTTTAGACGCTTACATCAAGGAGAAATCAAGCTTCTTTATGTTTCACCTGAGAGATTACTCAATGGTGATTTGGTCGAACGTCTTTCTCATCTTAACATTAGCCTATTTGCTATCGATGAAGCTCATTGTATTAGTCAGTGGGGACATGATTTTCGCCCTGAATATGCACAGCTCGGTCTGCTAAAGCAACGTTTTCCGCAAGTACCTTTAATGGCGCTAACCGCAACAGCAGATAAAGCGACGCGAGAGAGTATTAAAGAGCGTTTGAACATACATCCGTTTGAGTGGCTGTCGAGTTTTGATCGTCCAAATATACGCTATACCGTTGTCGAAAAGCTTAATGCCTCACAACAACTGCGTCAGTTTATCAGTACACAGCAAGGTAACAGCGGTATTGTTTATTGTTCATCACGTAGACGCGTGGATGAAGTTGCAGACCGATTAACGCTGCAAGGGATTAATGCTAAAGCGTATCATGCTGGCATGACCAATGAAGAAAGGGCCGAAGTTCAAGAAGCCTTTTTAAAAGATCACATTGACGTTGTGGTTGCGACTGTTGCCTTTGGAATGGGGATCAACAAATCTAATGTCCGTTTTGTCGTGCATTACGATATTCCTAAGAGCATTGAATCTTATTATCAAGAAACAGGAAGAGCAGGGCGAGATGGATTAGAGGCTGAGGCTTTTATGCTGTTTGATCCTGCTGATATCGGCCGCGTTCAGCATTTAATTGAACAGTCACCATCGCAAAGTCAGCAACAGGTAGACAGGCACAAATTACATTCAATGGCGGCTTTTGCTGAAGCACAAACGTGCAGGCGACAAGTATTGCTTCACTATTTTGGTGAGCAAGCCAATGAACCTTGTGGTAACTGTGATGTGTGTTTAGATCCTCCCAAGCAATACGATGGCACTGAAGATGCGCAAAAAGTTCTGTCATGTATTTATCGTATTAAGCAACGCTATGGACTGAATTATTTAATTGATGTGCTTAGAGGCTCACAATCTCAGTTAGTGATAGAACGTGGTCATAACGTGTTGAGTACTTGGGGCATAGGTAAAGATAAAAGCCATGAACATTGGCTGAGCATTATTCGTCAACTTATCCATTTAGGCTTGGTAACCCAAGATATCACTCGTGGCTCTGCGGTAATACTTAATCCCAGCGCCAGAGCCGTTCTAAAAGGTGAACAGTCATTGCAATTAGCTGTGCCTAGAATGCAAGTTAAGCCAGTGACACGTAAATCAAAAACAGCCAGCCGTGCCCCTCAGCATTATGATAGGCAGTTGTTTGCCAAATTAAAATCGTTGAGACGCCGATTAGCTGATGAATTAGAGATACCACCATACTTGGTGTTTAGTGACGCAAGTTTGGCCGAAATGGCGGCGAATATGCCGACAACAGAGCAGCAATTTTTAGCCATTAACGGTGTTGGAGCCAGAAAGTTAGAACGATTTGGTACCGACTTTATTGATGAAATCCAATCATTCTTAACGCAAAGCGTTACATAGCAATGGGGGGCACACTGTCATCCTTCACTTCTCGACGTTTAATTTGAGAAAGGCGTTCTAAATAAGCACGTTTGACCAACGAATCTAAGTTATCAAACGATTTAAAGGTACTCAGGCCAAAAGTCTGCTTTTTCAGAGTTGAAGGTAGGCTATGTGTGATTTGGCGAATAATTTTATAACCAGCGACATTATTGACTTTCGGTAACAAAACAACCCACTCGTCAGAGTTGTGTTGAAGCAATAGATCGCCTTCACGTAGTACATCATGAATGGCTTCTAAAACTTGAGTTTTTTCATTATCAGACAATGAATTTAACTTGGTGACTAAAGCGGTTACAGAGTAGTTATACTGCTTTGCCTTCAATAACATATTTGTTGCTCTTAACTCAACTGAGTCAACCGAGCTTACATTTTGATTTTTTATCGATCTGAGTTGCTTTCTCTGGAAGTAAAATACCAGTCCAATAAGCAAGCCTACCACGCCTAAAACAAAAAGAATGACGGTGATGGTTTGGTTAGTTGTTAACAACCCCTGAGTCTTATCGATTATGGGCGCAGAAGGTTGATTGTGTATTGATGCTTGTCGATCTAATCTGGCTTTGTATTGAATAAATCGAGCATTGCTCGTTTGCTCATTGTATTTGGCTGTAGCAGCATAACTTTTAACCTTATAATTATAAGCAGATTCAAAATCGCCTGTACTGGCGTAGTGCTTGGCTAATATTTCATAAAATTCAAGTAAATCGTGGTGTAATTTAAGGTCTTTAGCCTGCTCTATAATTTCCTTCATGAGCGGGATGGCTTTTTGGGCTTCATTTAACCCAAAGTGGACTTGAGCTAAAAGCCTTTTAACGCGAAGCGTATAGCCGAGTTGGTAACCTCTTTCGAAGTAAATTAATGCTAAATTAAGCAATTTTTGGGCTTCATGCAGATTCCCTAAATTAAACTCCATACCTCCTAGGGTTGCGTAGCTCCAAGCTATATCCAGTTCACCCTCTAATTCAGGCACTATTTTTTTTGCTTCTTCAACGTAACTTTGGCTTAATTTCAGCTGATTATTATCAAAATACTTTCTGGCTGCTCCAATTAGAGCTAAATAATGAACCTTGCCTTTTAATTCATTTGTCGCAAGGGCTTTATGTATATAGGAAATACTTTTATCAAGATCTCCTGTCATATTGAATAAGTGTGACAAAGAGATATAGAAGAATGTTTCAGGTTCCCAAACCCAATTATTGCTTTGTGTAAAATTCAAAGAAAGGACATCAATTGCAAATCTTAGATCTTCCAGAGCTGAAGCATAATTTCCGGCAGAAATTTCAAAATCACCTCTCATTCTTAATGCAGATGATAAAGCTTGAAATTGTTCTTTTTCCTTAGCCATATTGATTACGGTGTCAAATAGAGGAAGTGCTTCTTTTATGTTGCCTAGCTGTAAATATGATTCAGCCATACAGAGTAAAAAATAAGGGCGTGCATCGTTGAAGTTTAACTGTTTTGATTTAGCTTCGTATAATTTGGCTAGATTTATCGCCGCTTGATTTTCCCCTAATGCAGCTAAGGATTTACATTTTAGTAGTTGAAGTCTTAATTGTTCGTATATAGGAGTTGTAGTCGTTTGGGTCGACTCTAGCTTGTTAATTTGATCTTGGGCTTGTTTGGGATATTGATTTATTAATAACACCAACTCATCCATTTGCTTCATTGGGTTGCCAAAAGCGGTTGGGAGCCAAAAAAGTAGCCCGAAAACCATCACTCGAAAATCCATTTACTACCCCAATATGGCGTTTTTTATTTAGCGCAATTTTATGTTTTATTTTAAGGACAGCGATTGTAGCAATCTGAAGAAGATAATTGAATTGTTTTTGCTCAATTGTGCATGGATATATTGAATAGAATTGGCGATAAATTGGACATAAAGAAAAGCGGAATGGCAATGCTCATGAATAAACGTTGCTAACTGAAACATCAGTAGTATGATTGCGCGCCGTTGAGTGTTTACTCTAAGGGGCAGCCCTTAATTGAATTAAGTAAGCACATAATTGATTAGAGATATGATTTTGAAAATAGTTAAAAAGAGCGCTCTTTCTACTGCAATTTGTTCAGCTGTTGCTTTATCGAGTATTCAAGCAAAAGCCGCGGGTTTTCAGCTTGCAGAATACTCTGCAACTGGATTAGGTCGTGCCTTTGCCGGGGAGGCGATAATTGCAGATAACGCATCGTCTCAAGGAAGAAACCCTGCATTGTTGGCCGCGCTTAAGGGGCGCAATATATCTACGGGTGCGATTTACGTTAAAACGAATATTGATGTGCCTAGTGATGTCTCGTTGACGGTGGCGACTGCAGATGGAAAGACAGTGCCTCTAGGGCGTTTTAATGCCAGCGCCAAAGATGTTGCTGACAATGCCATAGTGCCAAACTTCTATTATAGTGAACAGCTTAATTCGCAGTGGAGCTGGGGCATTGGAGTGAATTCCAAGTATGGGTTAGCGACTGAAGTGGATTCGGATCACGCCTCAGCTTTATTTGGTCAAAAAACTTCAATTAAATCTGTGGAATTTAACCCTAACGTTGCATATCAAGTTAATGACACTTTCGCTCTTGGGGCTGGTGTACGAGTTGTATATGCAGAAGGGGAGCTCAATTCAAGTGTTCCAAAGTGGGTGTCAAGTTTGACTTTGCCCAAGCCTCTACCATTACCGCCTGCAGGTACAAGCCTTAAAGCACTAGAGGGTGATGACATCGCCTTTGGTTGGAATTTAGGCCTTACTTGGGCCGCATCTTCCGAGCACCAATTTGGCTTGGCGTATCACAGTCAAGTCGATTTGACTTTGAAAGGTAAAGCGGATGGTTACTTATATAATCGAGGAACAGGAAAACGCTTTGATGGGCAATTACCGATAGATTTGCCTGCGTTTGCTGAGTTTTCAAGTATTCATCAATTATCTGAGCATCTAAAAGTTCATACTAGTATCAATTGGACACAATGGAGCGTGTTTAAAGAACTGCGGGCTTCATTCTATGGCGCAGAAAAACCGCTCGATCGCACAGGAAAGCCTATTAGCAGTGAGCTCTTAAAAGAAGAAAACTTTAAAGATAATTGGCGTTTTGCTATAGGAACAAGTTATGAACTTAGCCCAATGTGGCAATTAAAAGCAGGAGTTGCACTAGATAAAACCGCTGTACACGATGAATATCGCACAACCACAATTCCTGATTCAGATCGCCTATGGTATTCAATAGGTGCTGGTTATAAAGCGAATGAACAACTCTGCTTGGATATCGGCGTTACCTACATCAAAGCTCATGGTAGAGCACCGATTAACGAAAGTATCCCTTTAACAACTTCATTAGGACAAGTTTCTATTAATCTTGACGGAGAAGCTACTGGTGATGTTTGGCTCGCGGGGATTCAGTTAAGCTACAAATTATAACCCTCCAACCATAGCCTCACTTTCGTGGGGCTCTATCACAGTAAGTTGATATTGCTATTATTCAGGTTCAAATAGGTAAACTATGCTTCAACATGGTTGAAGCTTCTCATTTAGCCCCAAATCATGTTTCCTTTTCTTGCCGTATTATCCATATCAAAGTGCGTTGTATTGCTTGCTATAGCTTGATTTAAAGCTTATTGATATTGGATTGGGAGGTGTGAAGACTTCTTGACAATTCTTGTCATCTATCCCTAAACTTAGCTTTGGTGGGAAATTGTGGATATTTGTGGACAAGGATGGGAAAGAGTGTTTTCAGGAGCCAGCAGTGTCAACTTAGATAGCAAAGGACGGATCGCAATGCCAACGCGATACCGAGAGCTATTGCGTGTTGAATCTGAAGGTAAATTTGTTATCACCGTAGACATTCAATCGACCTGTTTATTGTTATATCCCATCCATGAATGGCACAAGATCGAAGCTAAATTATTGCTGTTGTCAGACACTCAGCAAACAGAAAGAGCACTAAAACGCCTGTTACTGGGCCATGCGCATGAATGCGAAATGGACGGCAACGGGCGTTTATTATTGCCCCAAACATTAAGAAAATACGCAGGCTTGGAAAAACACGCCATGTTAGTGGGGCAGTTGAATAAATTTGAGCTATGGGATGAGTTAGCTTGGCAGCAACTTATCGATGAAAGCAAACAAGCGATAACCAATGAAAATTTAGCCAGTAGCGAAAGGCTGTCGGACTTTTCATTGTAGATAAAGAGAATAATATGACAGAAGTATTTGCCCATGTATCGGTGTTGTTACAAGAGACCGTTGATGGCTTGAGCATTAAGCCTGACGGGATTTATATCGATGGTACTTTTGGTCGAGGCGGGCACTCAGGATTAGTACTTTCAGCATTAGGACAACATGGACGGTTGATTGCGATTGACCGTGATCCACAAGCAATTAAAGCCGCTGAAAAATACCAAGATGATCCAAGATTCGAGATCGTTCATGGTGGTTTTGGGCAGTTAGCTGACTATATCGAAGCTAAAGGGTTAGTTGGGAAAATAGACGGTGTGTTATTAGATCTTGGCGTGTCGTCTCCACAGCTTGATGATGCTGAAAGAGGCTTTAGTTTTTTACGTGATGGTCCATTGGATATGCGCATGGACAATAGCCAAGGTGAAACGGCAGCACAGTGGTTAGCAAGAGCTGAACTCGAAGATATGGCTTGGGTGTTTAAGACTTATGGCGAGGAAAAAAATGCGCGACATATTGCTCGATGCATTGCGGCCGATCGCGAAAAAACGCCCTTTACACGTACAAAAGAACTCGCGGATTTGATTTATCGGATCACTAAGAAAAAAGAGAAGAACAAGCATCCGGCAACACGAGTGTTTCAGGCGATACGCATATACATAAACAGTGAGTTAGAGCAAATAGATCAAGCCTTAGAAGGCGCATTAACAGTGCTTGCACCTGAGGGGCGATTGTCCGTGATTAGTTTTCACTCTTTAGAAGATCGGATGGTAAAACGCTTTATACGCAGACACAGCCAAGCAGCTGAAGTGCCGTATGGGTTACCTGTATCAGAGGCTGAGTTAAATAAAAATCGCAAATTAAAGGCGATTGGTAAGGCATTGAAGCCCTCAGCAGAGGAGTTAGAACTTAACCCTCGAGCTCGAAGTTCAGTATTACGTGTGGCTGAACGCTTACCTTACTAGGAGCAACGATGGCTAAGGGACCGCTAAGTTTACCCAAAATCATTCTCCAAGATTTATGGAATCATAAATGGGTTTTACTCCTGATGCTGTTTGTGATTTTAAATGCCGTAGCTGTGGTTTATTACAGTTATGCCAGCCGCAAGCTGACCAGTGAATGGGACGGGCTTTTGCAGCAACGAGATCAACTGGACGTGGAGTGGCGGAACCTGCTACTAGAAGAGCAGTCGCAAACTGAGCATAGTCGCATAATCCGAATAGCGACCAAAAAATTACACATGAAAAGACCATTACCTAATGAAGAGGTGGTAGTAAAATTACCATGAGTAGAGCAACAAAGCAGAAACAACCTGAAGTGATCCACTGGCGTTTGCATGTGGTCATTGGGTTTGTATGTCTGTTTTTTGTGAGTTTGGTGGCGCGTGCGGCCTACATTCAAGTCGTTGAACCTGAAAAGTTACGCCGTGAAAGTGATATGAGAACGCTTCGGACGACGAGTACTGAAGTGCAGCGAGGATTGATCACCGATCGCAACGGTGAAATGTTGGCGGTTAGTGTGCCTGTTAGAGCGGTTTGGGCCGATCCAAAAGTTATCTACGATAATAAAAGCGTTGATGATAGACGCCGTTGGCAAGCTTTAGCTGATGTATTGCAGCTTCAAGAAGAAAAACTACTGAAGCGAGTTACGATTAATCCCAAACGTCGATTTGTGTATTTAAAGCGTCAAGTGACGCCAGCTGTCGCCGAATATATTAAAAAATTACGCTTGAAAGGGGTTTACCTAAAAGCGGAGTCGCGTCGTTATTATCCCGCAGGGGAGACCATTGCTCAATTGGTGGGGATCACCAATATTGATGATGTTGGCATTGAAGGTATCGAGCACGCTTATAACTCATGGTTGACAGGTAAGCCATCTAAAGAACAAGTGCGTAAGTCTCGTGATGGTCATGTGGTTGAACGTTTAGGTGTGATTGAAGAGGGTGAACAGCCCAATGATTTAGTATTAAGCGTCGATCAACGTATTCAGGCCTTGGCTTATCGAGAATTAAAAAAAGCTACTGAATATAATCAAGCCACTTCAGGTTCCATTGTCGTGTTGGATGTCCATACTGGGGAAGTCCTCGCTATGGTTAATACACCTTCCTATAACCCTAACTCAAGAGATAACCTACAAAGCTTTCGAATGCGCAATCGCGCGGTTACTGACACCTATGAGCCAGGCTCTACGATTAAACCTTTTGTGGTCGCAGCGGCATTAGAAGCTGGGGTGGTGAAATTAGATGAGATCATTCCTACTTCTCCGGGCTGGATGCGAATTGGGGGAAGGCAAGTACGTGATGCCAGAAATTTTGGGGATATGAGCTTGGCTCGTATCTTACAAAAGTCCAGTAATATGGGGGTGAGTAAACTATCGTTACGCATGCCTGTAGAACAGTTGATCGGTACTTATCACTCCTTGGGGCTGGGTAACTACACAGGAATCGATTTAGTTGGTGAAAGTGCTGGTATTATTCGAGAGCAGCATCGTTGGTCAGACTTCGAGCGCGCAACCCTTTCTTTTGGTTATGGTTTGACGGCTACACCACTTCAATTAGCCAGAATGTACGCCACTTTAGGCAGTGGTGGCATAGCGTATCCTGCTTCAATATTAAAACTGAGAAAGCCACCGAAGGGTGAGCGAGTGTTAGATGAAAACGTCGCCCATGAATTGATTAAAATGCTGGTCGGCGTGACAGAAAAAGGCGGCACGGCTTTACAGGCTCACATAGATGGTTATCCCGTAGCTGGAAAAACGGGCACCAGCCGTAAAGCGGTTGCTGGTGGCTATGGCGATGACTATGTTGCTCTGTTTGCTGGTGTCGCACCTGCAAACAATCCAAGGTTAGCCATATCCGTGGTGATCAATGATCCAAAAAGCGACCAATACTATGGTGGTGATGTAGCCGCTCCTGTATTCGCAAAAGTGATGTCGGCTTCTCTGCAAATGCTTAATGTTGAGCCGATAAGTCCGCAAGAGCAATCTCGACTCGCGGCTTATACAAGAGGAGTGCGCTAATGCAAATTAAAGATCTGCTTGCTCCTTGGTTCCATTATTCAGGAGAGGAAGCCTTTAATAACTTGACGATAGATAGTCGTCAGATCAGTGCCGGTGATGTTTTTGTTGCCATTCCTGGTCATCAGGTGGATGGAAGAGATTTCATACAGCCTGCTTTTGCTCAAGGTGCTGTTGCAGCGATAGTCCATACTGATGAGTCTGAGCAGCATGGTGTTCACATCACCACTGAATCAGGACCAATCATTTATTTTTCTCATTTATCAGGGCAATTGTCAGCCTTAGCGTTTCAGCGCTACCCTGTTGAGAAAAGTAAAATGAAGATTGTTGGTGTCACGGGTACCAATGGTAAAACAACCGTGACTCAGTTGATTGCTCAATTGGTGGTGAGTTTAGGTGGTAAAGCCGGAGTAATGGGCACGGTTGGAAATGGCGTTTGGGGACAATTAACAGAGAGTGAAAATACCACTTCCGATGCGATTACGACTCTCAAACAACTGCATGAATTTCAACTGAAAGGTGTAGAGCTTTGTGCCATGGAAGTTTCAAGCCATGGCTTAGCACAGCACCGCATCGATGCCGTCCCTTTCAGTAGTGCGTTAATGAATAATTTAACTCGTGATCACTTAGATTATCATGGTGATATGAGTAATTACGCGGCCGCGAAGCGCCGTTTGTTTCAGTTTCCTGAGTTAGAGCATCGTTTACTGAATCTGGATGATGAGGTGGCGTTGAATTGGCATACCGAAGCTGAATTTGCTGACAGTGTCGGTTTTAGTATTCAACCCCAAGTGAATGCTAGCTATCAAGTGAAAGATGTTGAGTACCATAATGCTGGATTGACCGCTAAGTTAGTATGTCCACATGGTCAAGGTACGATTAGCTCTCCTTTGCTCGCTGAATTTAATTTATCTAATTTGCTGGCGGCTCTCGCAGTATTATTAGAGGAAGGTTATCCGTTCGAGGCATTATTAGCGCAAGTGTCCAAACTTGAACCCGCTAAGGGAAGAATGGAGTGTTTTGATCACCAAGGTGTTACCGTGGTCGTTGATTATGCTCATACCCCAGATGCCTTGGAGCAAGCGTTACATGCTCTCACTCGACATTGCCAAGGGAAACTTTGGTGCGTATTTGGTTGCGGTGGTGATAGAGACAGAGGTAAGCGTCCACAAATGGCTCAGACCGCTGAGTGTTATGCGCAACAAATTGTGATCACCAATGATAATCCACGTAGCGAAGAGCCGATGTCCATTATCGAAGATATCGTAACAGGGCTAACACAACCCCAAATTGCCCATATTGAACCTGACAGACAAACTGCCATAAAGTTTGCTTTGTCCCATGCACAAGTCGGCGATATTGTGATGCTTGCGGGTAAAGGGCATGAAACCTATCAAGAAATCCAAGGAATAAAGCATAGTTATGATGAACGTGCGTTGGTTCGAGCATTAGTCGGAGTTCCAGCATGATCACTCTCACTTTAAAAGAAATGGCAACGGCGTTAAATGGGCAACTCATAGGAGAGGATCTCAAGATTTCTTCTGTAAGTACCGATACCCGTAAGATTGAACAAGACTGTTTGTTTATTGCCCTTAAAGGTGAGCGCTTCGACGCTCATGACTTCTTGGAGTCTGCGGTTACCAATGGTGCTAAAGCCGTTTTGGTATCGCAAGTGTTAGACATTCCCGTTCCACAATTAGTGGTTAAAGATACTCGCTCGGCGCTGGGGCAGCTTGGAGCTTACGTCCGTTCAAAGCTCAATATCAAAGCGGTAGCGATTACAGGTTCAAATGGGAAGACCAGCGTAAAAGAAATGTTGGCCACCATCCTTAAGCAGTCCCATAAGGTATTGTATACCGCAGGTAATTTTAATAATGATATTGGTGCACCATTGACCTTGCTGCGACTCGAAGAAGATGATGAGTTCGGTGTCTTTGAACTTGGTGCCAATCATAGAGGGGAAATTGATTATACCTCTGCGTTAGTTAAACCTCAGGTGGCTGTTGTGAATAATGTAGGGCAGGCTCATATTGAAGGCTTTGGCTCAATAGAAGATGTGGCGATGGCTAAATCGGAAATCTACAACCACTTATCCAGCGATGGTGTGGCTGTGATCAATGCTGATGATGCCTTTGCTGAGCAATTTAAAGCAGCCTCAAAACATCATAAACAGCTTTGCTTTGGAATTGATAATAAAGCGGACGTAATGGGGATCAATTTACATCCCAACGCCTTAGGTCAGTATCAATTTACTCTTTGCTATCAAGAGCAGAAGGAAGTTGTTCAGTTACCGCTTAACGGTAAACATCATGTAAATAATGCCTTAGCGGCCGCTTCGATGGCGCTTGCCTTGGATATCCCTTTAAAAGAGGTGGTGTCTGGACTACAGCAAGCTCAGGCTGTGTCAGGTCGAATGCAATCCACTCAGATTGAACATTTACACCTTATTGATGATAGCTATAATGCCAATCCTTCGTCGGTTAGGGCTGCCATTGATTGGCTAGCTCAACAATCAAATTATCGCATACTTGTGCTTGGTGATTTTTCTGAGTTAGGTGCCGATACCGACCGTTTACACAGGGAAATTGGTGAGTATGCAAAATCGCTTCACCTTGATGATGTATTAACGTTAGGGGATAAAAGTCAAGCAACTTCAACGCAGTTTGGTGGTCAACACTATACAGAGTTAGAAGCTATCACAGATGCTTTGGTTGCCAAGGTAAAACAGCAAAAAACGATTACGATTTTAGTCAAAGGTTCACGCAGCGCGGCTATGGAGCGAGTGGTGAATTCGGTAAAGAGCGCTTATGAGCGTGGGGAGTGGAAGTAAATGCTGGTTTATCTAGCGGAGTATTTAGCCCAGTTTTACTCAGGGTTTCATGTTTTTTCTTATTTGACATTGAGAGCAATTTTGGGGCTGTTAACAGCATTGTTATTTAGCTTATGGCTAGGCCCAAAACTAATTGAACGTTTGCAATTGATGCAAATTGGCCAAGTCGTTCGTAACGATGGTCCAGAGTCGCATTTTAGCAAGCGCGGTACGCCAACTATGGGTGGTTTGCTGATTTTATTTGGTATCTTTGCCAGTACGCTTCTTTGGGGAGATTTAGATAATCATTATGTGCTGGTGACCTTGTTTGTACTAGGTAGCTTTGGTGCGATCGGTTTTTTGGATGATTACCGCAAAGTGGTTCGTAAAGATCCAAAGGGTTTGATTGCAAGGTGGAAATATATATTTCAGTCAGTCGCGGCTTTATTGGTAGCAGGCTATTTATATTTTAATGCTTCCACCCCCGGTGAAACGCAATTAGTGGTGCCGTTTTTTAAAGATATCATGCCGCAGCTAGGGGCCTTTTTTATCGTTTTAGCTTATTTCACTATTGTTGGCTCAAGTAATGCGGTAAACCTCACGGATGGTTTAGATGGCTTAGCCATTATGCCAACGGTAATGGTGGCAGGTGCTTTTGCATTGATCGCTTATTTATCAGGGCACTCAGGTTTTGCGCATTACTTACATATTCCATACTTGCCAGGCTCGGGCGAGTTAGTGATTGTCTGTACTGCTATTGTCGGGGCAGGGTTAGGCTTTTTATGGTTTAACACTTATCCAGCACAAGTCTTTATGGGAGATGTAGGTTCATTATCTCTAGGTGCGGCACTAGGCGTTATTGCTGTGTTGGTTAGGCAAGAAATTTTGTTAGTGATCATGGGAGGGGTATTCGTGATGGAAACGCTCTCAGTGATCTTACAGGTTGGTTCGTATAAGTTGCGAGGACAACGGATTTTTAGAATGGCTCCCATCCATCATCACTATGAATTAAAAGGCTGGCCAGAGCCAAGAGTGATCGTACGTTTTTGGATTATCTCACTATTTTTGGTCATGTTAGGTTTAGCGACATTAAAACTAAGATAAACAATTAGGGTAATTGAATGAAACAGCCACATACGCACATAGTACTTGGAATGGGAGCTACAGGGCTCTCTATTGTGCGTTATTTGCTTAAGCAGGGCATTACCCCTTGCGTTATGGACAATCGCGCAATTCCACCAGGTTTAGAGGCCTTAATGGAAGAGTTTCCTACGGTGGGAGTTGTAGTGGGTAAATTCGACCAAAATATGTTGTTAGAAGCCAATCAAATCATTATTAGTCCTGGAGTGGCGGCTTCAACACCTGAAGTGAAAACCGCCAGAGAACTTGGTGTTGAGGTGATTGGTGATATTGAGTTATTTGCCCAAGCCATTGCTTCAACACAAGCAGAAGTCATAGGGATAACGGGTTCTAATGGGAAGTCTACCGTAACCACATTAGTAGGCGATATGGCCAAGCGTAGCGGTATTAATGTGGCTGTAGGAGGAAATCTAGGAACCCCAGCACTCGATTTACTTGAGCAAGAAGCGGATCTGTACGTATTAGAGCTAAGTAGTTTTCAATTAGAAACGACAAAAAGCCTAAACTGCCTTGCAGCAACGTGCTTGAATATTTCGCACGATCATATGGATAGATATCTGACCTTTGATAGTTACCGTCAGACCAAACTGAAATTATTCGAGCAAACCCAGCATCAAGTTATTAATCGTAAAGATTTTCAGGCTCATCCTCTTGAACCTAACAATGTAATCAGTTTTGGATTAGATAAGCCCAAACAAGGTCAATGGGGCGTGGTGGATGGAGTGTTATGTCAAGGTGATGAAAGTATTATGCGAGCCAATGAAGCATCAGCTTTAGGTCGTCATAATCAAGAAAATATCCTTGCAGCAATGGCGTTAGCGCAAATTGCAGGTGTTAAAAAACCAGCAATGATTGAAGCGGCCTGCCAATTTGTTGGACTCTCACATCGTTGTGAAAAAATTGCTCAGTATGAAGGCATAACCTTTATTGATGACTCAAAGGCGACAAATGTGGGAGCCGTAGTTGCGGCTGTTGACGGGCTGCATAATGATGAAGGTAACATCATACTGATTGCTGGCGGTGACTCCAAAAAAGCCGACTTGTATCCACTAAAGGCTCCGCTTGAGCGCGTTAAGGTAATGATTGTATTTGGTCAAGATGCTGAAGCTATGGCTAAGCTGACTGAGAAGCATAAGATCGTTGAAAATATGGGGCAGGCGGTAAGCTATGCCATTGAGCAAGCTGAGAATAAGGATATTGTGTTGTTATCTCCAGCTTGTGCCAGTACCGATATGTACACAAATTTTGTTGAGCGTGGAAACGACTTCCAACAAAAGGTTCGTGAGTATTATGGCGAGCACTGAGAAACAGCTTAATTTATTTGGTACTGAGGTCTCTTGGTCTTGGCCAAAGCTAAGGTTTGGAGACCGACGCCCCGGTCATCAGCTTTATGATAGAGCGTTATTGTTTGCCATTATTTGTTTATTTGGCTTTGGGTTTGTGATGGTGATGTCTGCTTCAATGCCAGAAGCAGAAAGCTTAACGGGAAATCCTTTTCAGTTTGTAAATCGTCATCTGATATATCTTGGAGGTTGTTTAGCCATTTCGTTAGTGGTGCTGAGTCTAGATATGAGCTTTTGGCAAAAACTGAGCCCATGGATGTTGATTGCCGTATTTCTAGGGTTAGTTGCGGTATTGCTAATAGGACATAACGTTAACGGGGCAACTCGATGGCTTAAATTTGGCCCGATCCGGATCCAAGTAGCCGAAGTGGCTAAGTTGGCGTTCAGTGTATATCTGGCAGGGTATTTGGTCAGACGCCATGATGAAGTGCGCCAGCGAATGTTTGGTTTTATTAAACCAATACTGGTATTGGTTGCCTATGCAGGACTCATTCTTTTGCAACCAGATTTAGGTTCTGTGGTTGTTTTATTTGTCATAACTGTAAGTTTGTTGTGGTTAGCTGGTGCGAGATTACAAGATTTCTTTCTATTAATGATGCTGGGCGTCGCACTATTTGTCGTGTTAGTGGTATCAGCGCCTTATCGAATGCGGCGTGTGACGTCGTTTATGAATCCATGGGACGATCCTTTTGGAGCAGGGTATCAGTTAACACAGTCTTTGATGGCCTATGGTCGTGGAGGCTGGTTAGGACAGGGGCTTGGCAACAGTATTCAAAAATTAGAATATCTTCCTGAAGCGCACACTGACTTTATTTTTGCAGTGGTTGGTGAAGAGCTTGGTTTTATAGGGATCCTTTTAGCACTGGCGGTATTGTTATTTATTACTTTGAGAGCGATAAAGCTAGGAAGTAAATGTGTAGAATCGAATAAACCATTTGAGGGTTATTTAGCTTACGCCATTGGTATATGGATTTGTTTTCAAACCATAGTCAATGTTGGTGCTAGCATCGGGATGTTACCCACGAAAGGACTAACATTACCGTTTATCAGTTTTGGTGGCAGTAGTTTATGGATCATGACAGCGGCAGCCATGATGTTATTACGAATTGATTATGAAGTAAGGTTGGATCAAACACAGGCAATCCAGCGGCGAGGAAGTACATGACGGCGATGAGCAAGAAAAATAACAGCACAGTGCAAAAGCGTATTTTAGTCATGGCCGGTGGAACAGGAGGTCATGTTTTTCCGGCTTTAGCCGTAGCCAAAAGATTGGCCAACGAAGGTTGGGAAGTGCTGTGGTTAGGTACCGCAGAGCGGATGGAAGCTAAATTAGTCCCACAGCACGGTTTTAACATCAAGTTTATTGATATTAAAGGTGTTCGTGGCAATGGCATTATTCGAAAAGTAATGGCGCCAGTTAAAATACTTAAAGCGATCGCGCAGGCTCGCAAAATTATCCAAGAATTTCAGCCCGATGTTGTGATGGGAATGGGAGGCTTTGCGAGTGGCCCGGGTGGTGTAGCCGCAAAACTAATGGGGATACCACTGGTATTGCATGAGCAAAATGCGATTCCAGGGATGACGAATAAGTTGCTATCGAAAATTGCTTCTAAGGTGCTGTGTGCTTTCGAGGGTACTTTTGATTCATCGTTAAACGCAAAGGTCGTGGGTAATCCTGTTCGATCTGAGCTAGAAAGCTTAAGAGAGTTATCTTTAACTCAAGATGATAAAGCGCTAAAAGTATTGGTTGTTGGCGGTAGCTTGGGGGCAAAAGTATTTAATGAACGGATGCCGCTCGTTGCTGCTGAATTAAGTCGAACTCATTCAGTCACATTATGGCATCAAGTGGGTAAAGGAAACTTGCAGACGGTTACTAAGGCTTATCAGAAGCAATTGCAACAAAATTCTGTTCAAGTGGCTGAATTTATAGATGATATGCAAGCGGCTTATCAGTGGGCAGATGTGGTCATTTGCAGAGCTGGGGCATTAACGGTGTCAGAGTTGGCAATGGTTGGAAAACCGAGCATTTTAGTGCCTTACCCACATGCCGTTGACGATCACCAAACCTTAAATGCCAAGGTATTGGTTAATGCTGGTGGCGCATTCTTATTGCCACAGCCGATAGCATCTGTTGAGCAGTTTGTTGAAAAGCTGAGCCTACTTGCTGAAAACAGAGCTGAACTTGCAAAAATGGGGCAACAAGCAAAACAGGTTGCCATGATCAATGCGACTGAACAGGTTGCAGAGGTGTGTAAGGCCCTAACGGAGAAAGAAGTCGCATGACAAATGCAGAAAAACACGCGCAATTACGTAGTCAAATTCCAGAAATGCGCCGCATTAAGCGTATTCATTTTGTCGGCATCGGTGGTGCTGGTATGGGCGGGATTGCTGAAGTGCTGCTTAATGAAGGTTATGTGATCAGTGGCTCAGATATTGCCACAAATAGAGTAACAGACAGACTCGCAAATCTAGGTGCTGAAATAACGATTGGCCACCATGCCGATAATGTTAAACAAACGGATGTGGTGGTGGTGTCTACGGCTATCCAAAGCGATAACCCAGAGCTCATCGCCGCTCAAGAGTTACGGATACCTCAAGTTCAGCGAGCTGAAATGTTAGCTGAATTGATGCGCTTTAGACATGGTATCGCCATTGCGGGCACCCATGGAAAAACCACGACGACGAGTTTGATTGCCAGTGTTTATGCTGAGGCAGAAAAAGACCCAACATTTGTCATCGGTGGATTGCTTAATAGTGCTGGAACCAATGCCAGATTAGGGAGCAGTCGATACCTGATTGCTGAAGCGGATGAAAGTGATGCCAGCTTTTTGCATTTACAGCCAATGATCGCAGTGATCACTAATATTGAAGCGGATCATATGAGCACCTACGACGGTGACTTTGAAAAGCTTAAAACGGCTTTCGTGGAGTTTTTGCATAATCTACCATTTTACGGTTTAGCTGTGGTATGTATTGATGATCCTGTGATCCGAGAATTATTGCCCCGAATTGGTCGTAAAGTCGTCACCTATGGATTCAGTGAAGATGCTGACTACAGAGCGGTAGACTTTGAACAACACGGTGCTATCAGTGCGTTTACCGTTCGTCGCTCAGGAAAGGCAGATTTAAAAATTAAACTCAATATGCCAGGAAAGCATAATGTGCTTAATGCACTAGCTTCGATTGCAGTGGCGGAAGAGGATGACATTGCAGAGTCACCCATTGAAAAAGCGCTAGTTGAATTTCAAGGTATTGGTCGCCGTTTTCAAAAGCTGGGTGATTTTACAACCCCGAAAGGACAAGTGCTATTAGTGGATGACTATGGTCATCACCCTAGCGAAGTCGCTGCGACGATTCAAGCGGCTAGACAAGCTTACCCAAATAAGCGCTTAGTGATGGCTTATCAGCCACATCGTTATACTCGTACGCGAGACTTATTTGAAGACTTTGCCGATGTGTTATCTCAAGTTGATAGCTTACTGTTACTAGAAGTGTATGCGGCGGGTGAAGAAGTGATCCCCGGAGCTGACGGACGGACGTTATGCAGAGCGATACGTCAGCGAGGAAAAGTGGATCCAATATTTGTGAATAATACTGAGCAATTAGCCATACTATTGCCTGATGTTTTACAAGATAATGATCTGGTGCTCACACAA
Organism: Parashewanella tropica; assembly: GCF_004358445.1. Classification (NCBI taxonomy): domain Bacteria; kingdom Pseudomonadati; phylum Pseudomonadota; class Gammaproteobacteria; order Alteromonadales; family Shewanellaceae; genus Parashewanella; species Parashewanella tropica. Next base: position 3,699,576 of record NZ_CP037951.1, on the reverse strand, counting down.
GGGGCTGGGAACATAGGTGCATTGTCAAAAGCATTAGTTAAATCAGAGTTAGGTTTTTCGTTGTTAAACGATGAATAGCCTTAAGAATAAAGCGCTTAATCGAATAATAGCATGCAGCTTGGAGTGACTCAGGCTTGAAATGGAGAGAAAGTTACCAGCGTTATAAAGAAAAAATGTTAGACGTTAATTGGTATTTAGTTGGCGGTCTTTTTTTTCTATTACTTGTGATCCTTGGGTTTACGTATACAGGATGGAAGTTAACGAAGCTGGTAAATGATGCAGAGCAATTACCGATTGATGCGGTTGTTGTCAAAGGAGATCGCCATTATCTAACCGATGGTGAAATTCAAAGTGCACTAAAAAATTTACTGAGTCGGAGTTTTTTTAGTGCAAACGTGACTCAAGTACAAAAGGCGCTAGAAGGGTTGCCTTGGGTATATCGAGCATCAGTAAAGCGCGAATGGCCTTCAAAATTGAAGGTTTATATACAAGAGCAACAGGTAGTCGCTCATTGGAATGGTGAGCAGTGGATTAATCAACAAGGTGATGTGTTTCAAGCAATAGTACCTAAACACATCAAAATGGCGCCCTTACCTTATTTATACGGGCCGAATGAAGAGGCAAAGGATATGCTCAAAACTTACCAACAGTTAAGGCAACTATTGGCAATAAATGGATTTGATTTAGAGCGATTAACTCTGACTCCAAGACGCGCTTGGCAAGTGATGTTAGCTAATGGTATAGAACTTCACCTTGGGCGAGAGGACAAAATTCGCCGAGTGCAAAGATTTATTGATGTATACCCAACCTTAAAAAGGGAAAACAAACCGATAGCCAACGTAGATTTACGGTATGATACAGGATTGGCCGTCGGCTGGGATAAAAGACAAAGTGAGAATCGATAACTCATGACCAAAAACCAAGAAAGAAATTTAATCGTTGGGTTGGACATAGGAACCTCAAAAGTGGCAGTGATCATTGGGGAAGTATTGCCCGATGGTGAAATTACTGTAGTGGGTGTCGGTAATCATCCATCTAGAGGGATGGATAAAGGCGGGGTTAACGACCTAGATTCGATCATTCGTAGTGTTCAGCGCTCGTTAGATCAAGCTGAACTGATGGCGGATTGTCAGGTGACCTCGGTGTATCTCAGCATTTCTGGTAAACATATCTCTTGCCAGAATGAGAACGGTATGGTGTCCATTAATGACGAAGAAGTGACCCAAGAAGACGTAGAAAATGTGATTCATACGGCTCGTTCAGTTAAAATACCCACCGAGCGTAGAATTTTACATGTACTGCCTCAAGAGTACGCCATTGATGTTCAAGATGGGATAAAAAGTCCTATAGGAATGTCAGGCATGCGAATGGAAGCAAAAGTACATATTGTGACCTGTGCCAATGACATGGCGAAAAATATCACAAAAAGTGTTGAGCGTTGTGGCTTAAAAGTGGATGATCTAGTGTTTTCTGGTATCGCTTCAGCAGACGCTACCCTGACTAATGATGAAAAAGATCTTGGGGTTTGTCTTGTTGATATTGGTGGCGGGACCACTGACATCGCGGTATACACTAATGGCGCGCTTCGTCACTGTGCGGTAGTTCCAGTTGCTGGAAACCAAGTGAGCAGTGATATTGCAAAGATATTCCGAACGCCATTGACGCATGCTGAACAAATTAAAGTTCAGTTTGCTAATGCTAGAAGCGCAGCGGTTAGCCGCGAAGAAAATATTGAAGTCCCATCAGTGGGTGGGCGACCATCACGTTCGATGTCACGTCATACACTGGCAGAAGTGGTGGAACCAAGGTATCAAGAAATGTTTGAGTTGATACTACAAGAATTACGAGACAGTGGCTTTGAAGATCAAATAGCAGCTGGCATCGTGTTAACAGGTGGTACTGCTTCGATAGACGGAGCGGTAGATGTAGCTGAAGCAACGTTCGGTATGCCGGTTAGGGTTGCAACCCCATTGGCAGTAAAAGGACTTTACGAATACGTTGAACAGCCAATTTATTCTACTGGCTTAGGCCTTTTGCACTATGGTGCTCGTCAATTGATGGATCGTGAAAATGATCGTTCAGAGCGCCAAGGGGTAACGAGTGTGATAGGTACAGTGAAAAGTTGGTTTAAAGGGCAGTTTTAATTTTAATGCAGGCAATATGGAGTTCTGATTATGTTTGAGATCATGGACACTCATTCAGATGAAGCGGTGATCAAGGTCATCGGTGTTGGTGGCGGCGGCGGTAACGCTGTCGAACACATGGTAAAACACAATATTGAAGGGGTTGAGTTTGTTGCGACCAATACCGATGCGCAAGCATTGCGTAAGTCGTCGGCAGGGGCAACGATTCAACTAGGTAGAGACATCACCAAAGGTTTAGGCGCTGGTGCAAACCCAGAAGTTGGGCGTTTAGCGGCTGAAGAAGATAAAGATAACATTCGTGCCGCCATCAAAGGGTGTGACATGATCTTTATCGCAGCTGGCATGGGCGGTGGTACCGGAACGGGTGCTGCTCCTGTTGTCGCTCAAATTGCCAAAGAGGAAGGTATTCTAACCGTAGCGGTTGTGACAAAGCCATTTCCTTTCGAAGGTAAAAAGCGTATGACCTTTGCTGATGAAGGCATCGTTGAGCTTGGTAAGCACGTTGACTCTCTCATTACCATTCCTAATGAGAAACTATTAAAAGTGTTAGGCCGAGGCACTTCGTTATTAGATGCATTTGCGGCAGCTAACAACGTACTGCTTGGCGCGGTTCAAGGCATTGCTGAACTGATTACTCGTCCTGGTTTGATTAACGTCGACTTTGCAGACGTAAAAACAGTAATGTCTGAAATGGGTAACGCCATGATGGGTACAGGAATTGCGAGTGGTGAAGACCGTGCTGAAGAAGCGGCTGAATCTGCTGTAGCAAGTCCATTACTTGAGGATATTGACCTTGCTGGTGCTCGTGGTGTGTTAGTGAACATCACTGCTGGTATGGACATGAGCATTGAAGAGTTTGAGACTGTGGGTAATCACGTCAAGGCTTACGCTTCAGATAATGCAACCGTAGTCGTTGGTGCTGTTATCGACCCTGAAATGAGTGATGAATTACGAGTAACTGTAGTTGCAACGGGGATTGGTGCAGAGAAAAAACCAGATATTACACTGGTAAATAAAACCAATACGCCAGCGCCAGCTCCTCGTGTTGAAGTCGAGCCTGTGACTGTAAGTGTTGCTGAAAATCTAGCGATTGACGATACAAAAGTAGGAGTAGCAACGCCAACTGGCAATGTGGTTCCTGCAACCCAAACATCACCAACGCCAGATAATAAGCTAGACTATCTAGATATTCCTGCGTTTTTACGCAAGCAAGCTGACTAAATTTAGGTCAGCCAATGTCCTTTAGGGCATGTACGACATAAAGCATCATTTAAATGGTGGATTTTTGTGTCGTATACAAAATGTGTTAGTATATTCGACCCACTTAAGTCAGCCTGCGACGTTAAGTGGGTTCCTTTACTGACCTATAGAAAAAACAAATACAGGTAACTGCATGATTTTTCAAAGAACAGTTCAAAAAATGGTGAAAACGACGGGTGTGGGTTTGCACTCTGGTCGTAAAGTTACACTTGCCATTCGCCCTGCACCCGTAAATACAGGTATTGTATTTATGCGTACCGATCTGGAGCCTGCAGTGGCTATTCCAGCTAAAGCGGATCAAGTTCGTGAAACCATGCTTTGTACCGTATTAGTGAATGACGATGGTGTAAAAATTCAGACCATCGAACATTTATTTGCTGCCTTGGCGGGTTTAGGTATCGATAATGCCTATATCGATGTCGATGCCGAGGAAATCCCAATTATGGATGGCAGTGCTAGCCCGTTTGTATTCCTATTACAGTCGGCAGGTATTGCTCAGCAATCTGCAGCGAAAAAATACATTAGAATAAAAGAAACCATCCGTGTTGAAGATGGAGATAAATGGGCTGAAATTAAGCCTTACTCTGGCTTTAAAGTCGATTTCAAAATTGACTTTGATCACCCAGAAATCTCTCGTAGCCAACAACACATGGTGATGGACTTCTCTACATCAGGGTTTGTTAAAGATATTAGTCGCGCACGTACTTTTGGTTTTATGCGCGATATTGAGTATTTAAGAGCCAACAACCTTGCGTTAGGTGGCAGCATGGAAAATGCAGTTGTACTTGATGAATATCGTGTATTGAATCCAGACGGTCTGAGATATGACGATGAATTTTTAAAACACAAAATTCTTGATGCATTTGGTGACTTATATGTCGCTGGTCATGCGTTGATTGGCGAATTTTGTGCGTACAAAACGGGTCATGCCCTAAATAACAAATTAGTTCGTGCGTTACTGGCCCACCAAGAAGCGTGGGAGCTAGTAAGTTACGAACAAGAAGCGGATGTTCCTGTGCAATTTGTCAGCCCAAGTAATGCGGCTGCCATGGCCTAAGCACCTAAGATTGCCTATTACGGCTGGCTAATGCAGCCAGCCGTTTTAGTTTCTGGCCTAATTCTCCCTCAACATGCTCTGCCAGTGCTTCAATATGAGAAGCCGAAGTTTTACTGAGTTTTGCGTGTTCTATAGGTGCTTTTGAGTGATGAGTTGATAGCCTTGGGTTGACTTTAACGTCAATTCCAGTGAGCATGGGCAACGCTTCGTTTTGAATAGTAAGTAATATTTGAGATTTTTGAGCATTTAATCGAGTCGCCCAAACGGCGGAAGGTGTTTCAAGAATTAAGGTGTTTTGGCGCAAATTTGCCACATGCACTTGCTCGACAATTGGACCTTGTAAAAGCTGTTTTAGCAATTGGTTCAAACGCAAAATTAGTTCGGCTTTCTCTTTTAGTTCAGGTAATGCACCTGAGCCATTGAGCAATTGATTGAGTTCTTGAGGAAGCTTTTTCATATTAACGATACTGGTTGATGGTTATGAGTGTCACTTTATTTATACAAGGTAAACAAGGTGCAAAACGCATTGAATTAGGTAAGCGATGGCTATTACTGCCTGTGACGCTTATCGCAATCATTGTGAGCGCATACCACTATAATAATCAGCGATTTGTCGATCAGCAAGCCAGTATTAATTCTGCAAAGCATCAAAGACAGATGCAAAAGGAAGAAGTCACAAACCTTAAGCAGAAAACTCAAGCTCAAATTGCACAGTTAGCGACTCAAGTTGCTCGCATGCAAGCTAACCTTACTCGAGTAGAAGCCTTAGGTCAGCAAGTCGCTAAGAAGAACCACTTAGCTGATCAATTTGATTTTTCCAGTGAAGTTGGTGTTGGTGGTGTCAGTGACATTGGCGAAAGTATTCAGCTTGATCAACTACTTCAGGACATGGATGATCTTGCGTACCGTATCGAAAATCGACAACAAAAACTCGAAGTACTTGAAACCGTTGTAACTCATCACCATATAGATGGTGAGCGATACATTTCTGGCCGTCCAATTAATAAAGGTTGGCTATCTTCTCCATACGGATTACGTAACGATCCTTTTTCAGGTCGAAGAGCAATGCATAAGGGCATTGATTTTGCTGGTACTGAAGGTGAAGATGTCCTTGCTACTGGTTCAGGCGTAGTAACTTGGGCGGGTAGCATGTTTGGATATGGAAATTTAGTTGAAATTGATCATGGTAACGGGTTACGGACTCGTTATGGACACAACGCAAGTATTAGCGTGCACCTTGGTGATGTCGTTACCAAGGGACAAAAGATAGCCTCTATGGGAAGCACAGGACGTTCAACTGGACCTCATGTGCATTACGAAGTATTGCGGGCTGGGCAACAAGTCAACCCGCAAAAGTACGTCTACCGTAAACCAAGATGATCACCCTTGGTCGTTAACTTTAGACAGATTTTAGACTCTAGCAGAAAAAGTGATTCAGATGTTTGGAAAATTACTAACAAAAATATTTGGTAGCCGTAACGAACGCACCCTAAAAAGTTTAGGAAAAGTTGTCACCCAAATTAACGCAATGGAAGCGGATTTTGAGAAGCTTTCAGACAACGAACTTGCAGAGAAAACCAATGAGTTTCGCAAGCGTATTGAAGATGGCGAAACGTTAGATAGCATCACGCCAGAAGCATTTGCCGTTGTACGTGAAGCCTCTAAACGTGTTTTCGAAATGCGTCACTTTGATGTTCAGTTACTTGGCGGCATGGTATTAGACAGTAACCGCATCGCAGAAATGCGTACAGGTGAGGGTAAAACGCTAACCGCAACTTTGCCGGCATACCTAAACGCGTTAACAGGTAAAGGTGTACACATCATTACCGTGAACGATTACCTTGCAGGTCGTGACGCCGAGTTAAACCGTCCATTGTTTGAATTTCTTGGTTTAAGTGTTGGTATCAACGTAGCTGGTCTTGCACCAGAAGAGAAAAAGCAAGCTTACGCAGCTGACATTACTTACGGCACCAACAACGAATTTGGTTTTGACTACCTTCGTGACAACATGGCGTTTTCACCTCAAGAGCGTGTTCAACGTCCACTTCACTATGCACTGATTGACGAAGTAGACTCGATTCTTATCGATGAAGCTCGTACGCCACTGATTATTTCTGGTGCGGCAGAAGACAGTTCTGAGTTATACATCAAAGTTAATAAACTTATTCCGAATCTTGTTTCACAAGAAAAAGAAGACAGTGATGAGTTCACTGGCGACGGTGACTACAGCGTAGATGAAAAATCTAAGCAAGTTCATATGACTGAACGTGGTCAAGAAAAGATTGAAAACTTGCTTATTGAAACGGGATTACTGCAAGAAGGTGATTCACTCTATTCTGCTGCGAACATTTCATTACTGCACCATGTAAATGCTGGCTTGCGTGCACATACCTTATTTGAAAAAGACGTTGACTATATCGTCGCTGACGGTGAAGTTGTCATTGTTGATGAACACACGGGTCGTACTATGCCGGGGCGTCGTTGGTCTGAAGGTCTACACCAAGCGGTAGAAGCCAAAGAAGGCGTCGACATTCAAAACGAAAACCAAACGTTGGCATCGATTACCTTCCAAAATTACTTCCGCTTATACGAAAAGTTAGCGGGTATGACAGGTACAGCCGATACTGAAGCCTTCGAATTCCAACACATCTATGGTTTAGACACGGTTGTTGTGCCAACCAACAAACCAATGATTCGCGATGATCGTGCTGACTTGGTTTATTTAACTGCTCGTGAAAAGTACAACGCTATTCTTGATGACATCAGAGACTGTCGTGAACGTGGTCAGCCAGTCTTGGTTGGTACCGTTTCGATTGAGCAATCTGAATTATTGTCACGCTTAATGAAGCAAGAAAAAATTCCGCACCATGTATTGAACGCTAAATTTCACGAAAAAGAAGCAGAAATTGTTGCGCAAGCCGGTCGCTCGGGTTCAGTAACCGTTGCAACTAACATGGCTGGTCGTGGTACCGATATCGTATTGGGTGGTAACTGGAACGTTGAAGTTGCCGCACTAGACAATCCAACTGACGACCAAGTAGCAAAAATCAAATCTGATTGGCAAATCCGTCATGACGAAGTCGTTGCAGCAGGTGGTTTACATATTCTAGGTACTGAGCGTCACGAATCCCGCCGTATTGATAACCAGCTTCGTGGTCGTTCTGGTCGTCAAGGTGATGCCGGTTCTTCTCGATTCTACTTATCTATGGAAGACAGCTTGATGCGTATCTTCGCCTCTGATCGTGTATCTGGCATGATGAAGAAGTTGGGCATGGAAGAAGGTGAAGCGATTGAGCACCCATGGGTATCACGTGCCATTGAAAATGCACAACGTAAAGTAGAAGCACGTAACTTCGATATCCGTAAGCAATTACTTGAGTTTGATGATGTTGCCAATGACCAACGTCAAGTGGTGTATTCTCAACGTAATGATCTGATGGATGCTGAGCATATTGAAGAAACCATCGCCAGCATTAAAGATGATGTACTTAATGGCATGATCGATCAGTACATTCCGCCTCAGTCTATTGAAGAGCTTTGGGATGTTCCTGGTTTAGAAACACGTCTTCAGCAAGAATTTGGTCTGAAATTACCTGTTCAAGAGTGGCTAGATAAAGAAGATGATCTTCATGAAGAAACACTTCGCGAACGTATAGTAGATACTTGGGCTAAAGAATACGCGCAAAAGCAAGAAATGGTCGGTCCTGATGTATTACGTCAATTTGAAAAATCAGTAATGCTACAAACGCTCGATACATTATGGAAAGAACACTTAGCGGCAATGGATCATCTTCGTCAAGGTATTCACTTACGTGGTTATGCGCAAAAGAATCCAAAGCAAGAATACAAGCGTGAGTCGTTTGAGCTTTTCCAAGAAATGTTGGAGTCACTTAAATATGATGTGATCAGCATTCTTTCTAAAGTTCAGGTACAAGCACAATCTGAAGTTGAAGAAATGGAACAACGTCGCCGTGAAGAAGAAGCTCGTCTGCATCGTGAGTATCAACATGCACAAGCTGAGTCGATGGCAAGCGGTGATGAAATGACAGCGGAAATGGCTAACCACACCCCGATCGTAAGAGAAGGTGAGAAGATTGGGCGCAATGATCCATGTCCATGTGGTTCTGGTAAGAAATACAAGCAATGTCATGGCCGTTTGAACTAAAAGCCAACTTATATAAGTAAACATAGAAAAGCGCTTCTAATATGAAGCGCTTTTTTTATGTTTAAGTACAGCATCATCGGTAATAGGTGAAGATAATTTAAGGCGGCTTCAAATATATAGATTGGCTAGACAGTGAAAATAAGCACTAAAAAGTCGAGAATGTGGATAACTCTGTGAGTTAAAGGTGTGTTTAATGTGCTTAATTTGGTAGTAAAAAATAAATGCAAAAAACCTTAAAAAAAGGGTTGCGCAAAATTCTAAGCTCCCTATAATGCGCCACCACTGACACGGCACAGCAGGCACTACAGCGATGTAGCAGCAAGCAAGACGAGTCAGGGTTTGAAGAGGATTTAATCACTTTTCAAACGGCCAGAAAAAACTTTAAAAAAAGTGTTGACGGCCACAGGGAAATGCGTAGAATACGCAGCCCTGACCCGCTGAGAACAACGACTCGACGGGGTGCTGATAAAAGCACAATGTTCTTTAAAAATAAGTATCAAGCAAATCTGTGTGGACACTCACAGAGATAGAAACATCCAGTTATCATCTTCGGGTGCTAACAAAAATTCTATCAATGAAGAGTCCGCACTGATTGAAATGAGTTATTAATTTAACTGATTTCAGACATGCAAATTGATTTGTCTTAAATGACGAGTCAACGACAGAATTCATTGAGTAGTTCATCTTAGGGTGAACAAATTAAACTTTTAATTGAAGAGTTTGATCATGGCTCAGATTGAACGCTGGCGGCAGGCCTAACACATGCAAGTCGAGCGGAAACGAGAGGTGCTTGCACCTCGGCGTCGAGCGGCGGACGGGTGAGTAATGCCTGGGAATTTGCCCAGTTGTGGGGGATAACCATTGGAAACGATGGCTAATACCGCATAAACCCTACGGGGAAAAGGGGAGGCTCTTCGGACTTCTCGCAATTGGATAAGCCCAGGTGGGAT